>JAQTZZ010000108.1 GCA_028687545.1 Candidatus Wallbacteria bacterium | reverse complement strand
GACGTGTGCTCCTCCGATCTAGTTTCCCCGTGAGCTTGCTCTGTCATGATCCTGGGCATCAGCGGAACACCCAGAGTCAGAAGCTCGTGGGCGATCCTGTAGACTGTGATCGCCTGGAAACCTGGATAGCAGAAGATGATTTCGTCAAAGCTCCTGGCTGCGGGATCGCCGTCAAAGGCGGCCTGCACATCCAGGGCGAGCAGCTCGCGCAAGGCAGGGATCCTGTTCATGAATTCGACAGTGACTTCGAATCCGCGGTCTATGCAATGCTGGCAGGCCTGGGAATGCCTGCGGCATTCATGCACAATACACTTTGTGATCTGATCTGAAAGCTTCTGGAACAGGACAGACATGCGCTCACCGATATGATACGGCAGTTCTTCCCTGCCGATCTGACGTTTCTCAAAATATCCGGGAAACAGAATGTCACGGATAATCTCCAAAAGATCGATCACTGCTTCCCTGGAAGGCATTACAGCGGAATCGAGGTGATTGATGCAGGACTCGCCGAGGCAGCTGTCCACGGTCTTTTCCACGATCCCTTTGGATTTTCTCCAGTATTTCTCGCCCTTTCTGAATACTTCTTCGCACTGGCAGTTTTTATTCATTGAGTCCTCTCTGATAATTCAAGCTATCATCAACGATAATGCTTTTCCCGAAACTTTTCAATTTCGTTCTGCCTGAACTTGCATATTCAGAATACGGATAATAAACTATTATATAATGAAATTTGAGATCACTTATATTTTCCACAATTGCTTTACCTTGTCTTCGGATGACTTAGTGTTCCTTTTTGACTATCCTACAGACAGCTATCTCAATCCTGCCGTACGGGAGATGGTCCTCAGCAAGATCAGGGGCAAAAAGACCTATATTCTAACATCCCATAGCCATGCCGACCATTTCAACCGGTTTCTCCAGACCATCATCCCGGTTACTGCCGATGTTCAACTGGTCCTTTCTTCCGATGCTTTCGTTTCAGTCGAGGATACCCTGCGCCAGTTCGAGCCATACTGTGCCGAACCTGAGACAGACTTCACAATCGGCGGTATCGAGATGGCTGCCATCCGCAGCAATGATGAAGGTGTAGCCTACCTGATCGAAATCGGGGATACTCATGTTTATTTCGGTGGGGACCTGGCCAGATGGGAGTGGGAGAAATTGACTCCTGAGGAATCTGCTCTCTATCTTGAATATTTCGAGCAAGTGCTGAAAAAGCTGGAAAAATGGCGGGTGGACATCGCATTTTCCGATGCAGACAACAGGGTCAGGAACTGGTCAGGAGCCGCTGATGTTGTGAAAAAGCTCGCGCCTAAAATGTTCATTCCGATGCACGCCTTCGGCAAGACCAGCCTGGTCTCTGAATTTATCAGCACTCTCCCCTCGTCTGAAGGCGTATTTTCTTACAAAAATCCCGGTGATTCGATTATAGTGGAGTTTTCGGACCAGGTTCAACCGCCTTCTACCGATTAAATTTCACCCGGCTTTTTCTGCTGATGATAGAATTCCGAGTAATAACCCCAGCGGGGGTAACCGGGAATTCTGTGAATGGTCCAGGTATTCTTCTCTGTCTTTTCGATGTATCCGCTCTTGATGCCGTAACTGACACGGGCGAATCCATTGCGGAACGGTTCCAGATCCTGGAAATGAGGCTCCACTATCACTTTCCCTCTTTTATCGATAAATCCGTAACGATCTCCGATTTTCACACCGGCCAGGCCTCCGCAGAATCCGGTTTTGACTCCGTCGAAGCGCGGGCTGATTTCGAAATCGCCTTTTTTGTTGATGAATCCCCATTTCCCGTCCATCTCCACGGCAGCGAGGCCATCGGAAAATCCCCTGGCATCCTCGTATTGAAAATCAAGGACAATCAGTCCGGTCTTATCGATGAACTTGTAGATCCGGTCCGCTCTAACCACTGCCAGGTCCTCGGAAAAATCCCCGGCGAATTCGTAGCAAGGCTCCACCACAGACACACCACTCTGATCAAGATAGCCGAATTTTCCATTCGAGAGCACCCAGGCCAGGCCCTGATGAAAATCTCCGGCCAGTGCGAACTGGTTTTTGATGACCAGGCCGCCGGTCTGGTCAATGTACCCCCAGGAACCTCCGATTTTCACTGCAGCCAGGTTCTCACTGAAATCCGAGGCCAGCTCAAACTGGGCTTGGACCGCGGTTTCTCCTTCCAGGTCATAAAATCCGTACTTCCTGTTTTTACAGAACAGGGCTTTCCCGCAGGAGAAACTGTGCATCAGGTAAACAGATTGAGGCTCGATCACTTCCCTGCCGCGCTCATCGATGAATCCCCATTTTCCATCCAGTTCCACCAGAGCCAGGCCTTCGGAAAAATCAAAGGCTTTTTCATAATACGGCTCAATGAAATATTGTCCTTCTTCGTCGATAAAACCCCAGCGGTTTTCAAAATTGGCAGGCAGCAGTACTTCAGGTTTTTCGCGGATTTTTTTCCTGCAGTAGCGCGGTGCTGCATTTAAGACTTCGCTGCAGAAAATAAAAATAGTCAGAAAAAGGCAGAATCGGCTGAACAGGCTTAATTTCATATTGATTTCATCGGCTTTAATCACAAAATCTTGATAAAAAAGCGCGCCCGGTTGGACGCGCTTTTTTTCTGTCTATCTGCCTTCAGATCCCGTTCAGCTTTGCTTCACGGGATTAAGAAACTGTAAATACCGGTAAGTATTAACAGTTTCTAAATTTCGTTATCGATCGATGGCTCGATCGAGTCTCCTGTGACTGAAAACATGGTCTGGCCATTGAGATTCAGAGTGGTTTCGCCGTTCTGATTGGTTCTGGATACGATCATGTTGCCGTGATTGTCGTCGTATGCAGCCACAACCAGTCCTGCACCGGCATCCTTGATTTTGACTGTGAAGGAATCTTCGCTGCGGGATTTGTAGATTGTAACTCTGGCAGCAGCTTCAGTCCTGACAGTCGCTGTGCCGTCGCCGAAGATATGGGTCTGCTCGAACAGCTGGTTGCCCTCTTTTTTATCTTCAATGCCGTATTCTTCCATGGTCTTGAGGATGCCGTATGTATGCTGCACAAGAATGATGTCGTTCTTCTTCTTGCAGGTCTGCTCTGTGATGATCTCTTTGATCCAGGTGCAGGGCGGAACCCAGGCCATGTTGGTGGAAGCTCCGGCGAAAGTGAGGCAGCCGGCCGGCTTGTCCTTTGTCCCTGCTCTCAGCCAGGCTTCGGCGAAACAGGTC
>JAQTZZ010000107.1 GCA_028687545.1 Candidatus Wallbacteria bacterium | reverse complement strand
CAATTTTATCCCAAAAGACAGCTGGGACAGGGATTTCAGGGTGGAAATCAACACCACAAAAGCGGGAAGCCGTTCAGGCGTCAACGGGGAAACAGCTGTGGATGTTTATATCGGGGAATATTATCTGACTATCAGATCAGGAGGGCCGGATAAAAAATTCGGAACTCAGGATGACATTACTCAATCGGAATATCATAAGAGCTTTTAGACCAGTGCTTCTTCTTCAGTGCTGAAAATCTTGAAAACCTGGTTTAGATTGGTTATTTTAAATACTTCCAGAATCGCAGGCTGCAGGCTGCAGAGGCGGAGTTCACCACCGGCTCCATTCACTTCCCTGAGAATCTTTACCAGTAGTCCGATCCCGGAACTGTTGATATAAGTAAGATCGCGGAAGTTCATGATGATGTTTTTTTTCATCTTCTGGTGAAGGATTTCTTCGACGGCCTGTTTTAATAAATTCTCAGTCTCATAAACAATTCTTCCATTGAGATAACAAATTATATAATTACCTTTTTCGATAATTTCCGTAGTCAGCGTCATGCGGTTCCTCCAGTTCTCACGGGGGTTTTCTTCAGTTTGATCATAATGATCTCGCTGCCTGTTTCATTCCAGGTCACTTCATCCATGAAATTTTTAATCAGCATTAAACCCCTTCCCTTTTCAGCACCCGGGGTCGGATTTATTAATTCTTTGTAATTGAATCCTTTACCCTCATCCCTGACATTGATCTGGATTTTCTGCGAATCAATGTAGTACTCCATCTGTACCAGCTTCCGCTCATCATTTCCATTGCCGTGTTCAATGGCATTTTTCAATGCTTCATCGATCGACAGTGAGAGACCGAAGCCAAGATTCCCCAGGATGTCGAGGTTGCCGCCGCTTTCATATTCAACAATTTTCAGATAGAGATTGTTGATCTCAGAAACAATCTTGGAGATGATATTATCGATGTATTCCCTTTTGGAAGGGATAATAATCCGGCTAAGATTTTGAAACACTATCATCGGAATTTCCTTCCTCTTTGTCGGAAATGATCCTGGAAAGGTCCTCTTCTTCCAGTTCATCTTCCACAAGTTTTTTCCGGCGTGCCTTTCTGGCATTCCGCTGCGACTTTCTGGAAACTACAAGTACCAGTGCTACGATAGCGATAACAATCACAACAATGGCGGCAGTTGTGAAGAAATTGCTGCTCGCTTTATCAGGAGTAGTTTTCCTGCTGGCTTCAGGTTTCCGTTCTTTCTTCTGAACAACTGCTGAGGGTGTGATTTTCTTGCCCAGCTCCATAATTTCGGCGTCATTCATGAACACTATGCTGAGCTGTTTGTAAACTTCCCCGCAGTCCTTAAGATTTCCGGAAGCAATCAGTTCATTTACCAGGGTGATTCCGAGTTGTCTGAGTTTTTCTCTGACACCTGGTTCCTGGGGAGCAATCTCCAGAATCTTACACAATTCCTGAAAAGTTTCCTTTTTTAGAGAGCACTTTTCAAAATGAAGGGCCAGATACTTATGAGCAGTAAGCTGAGGGGCACCGAATTCCTGCACCCTGAAGTTTTTGGCATCAACGATCAAAAGGTTACCGTTGTAATCTACCCAGATCCCTTCCGGAGCGTCGAATTCTCCTGGTTTAGCGCCTTTCACCCCGAATTCACCGAAATATTCTCCTTCCGGATTGAAAATCGCCACCCGGTTGTTGTTGTAATCGGTAATGTACAGATTTTGCATCATGTCCAGTGCTATGTATCTGGGTTCATTGAAGAAATCCACTCCGCCATTTCCTAATTTCCCGAATTTTTTCAGCACTTTGCCTGTTTCATCGATCTTGGCGATGAAGTTCTGCTGGGAAATCACCACCCAGATTTCCCCTTTGTCTGTAACTGCAAGCGAGCGCGGGGAATATAATTTCTTGTCGATCATTACTTTGATTTCTTTGAGGAAGGTTCCTTCCTTATCGAATTTTTCCACACGGCTGTTGTTGTAATCTGCGATAAAGATATTTCCTGAGCTGTCTGAGGCGATCCCGCGTGGATATTCGAACTTTCCGTTTTCCTTGCCGAATTCACCGATAACCTTGAGCAATCCCCCGGTCAGGTCGAAAATGAGCAGGACATGATTGTTGTAATCAGTCACATAGAGAAAATCATCTCTGGTGGCTATGATACCGATGGGTTTGATTTTATTTTTCAGTTTGTATTTAGCCAGATCCTGATCAGTGACTTCAAAATTTCTGAGAAAATTGCCTTCGCGGTCAAACTTTACAATCCGGAAATTGTCCAGTCTGTGACATAGATGTTGCCGTAGCGATCAATGGTAAGGTTGACTGGATATGAAAACTGGGCGTCGCCTGTCCCCTTTTTGCCGAACTCTCTGATGAAGCTGTATTCCATTGGTATGGCGAAAGATAATGACAGACTGAACAGCAGTATCAAAACACAAAGTCTGCTCAAGGCAAACCCCCTTTTATCATGTTTCTCTCCAGAATGATCTCAAAACTTCAAAACTGCCGGTCATTCTGGCATCCTTTACAACCTTAAAGAGTATATCTCTGCACTCAATATATTTCAACTTTTAATTTTCTGGTCATCAGTTCTGAAACCGCCTGGACCGGTGAGCTTCCTTTGTAGATGATTTCAAACACTTTTTCAGTGATTGGGACTTCAACGTCAAGCTTTCTGGACAGCTCGTAAAACGATTTGGCGTTTGTTACTCCTTCAATCACCATTTTAGTCCCGCCAATGATTTCCTCTACTTTTTCTCCTCTGCCGATGCGTTCGCCGAAGGTCCGGTTCCGGCTAAGTGGTGAAAAGGATGTGGCAACCAGATCACCCATTCCCGACAAACCGTAAAATGTGTGCGGGAGAGCTCCCATTTCCACTCCCAGCCGGATTATCTCTGCAAGTCCTCTGGTAATCAGGCTGGATTTGGTATTGAGACCGAATGACAGTCCATCGCAGATCCCCGCCGCGATCGCAATCACGTTTTTAAAGGCTCCGCCAACCTGCACCCCGATCTGGTCGTTGTTGGTATAAATCCTGAATTTATCATTGCTGATGACGCTTTGTAGAGTTTCGAGATGTTCCTGGCAGGATCCGGCAATCACTGCAGATGTAGGAACACCACCGGCAATTTCCAGAGCCAGATTTGGACCAGACAGGCAATAGAAATTTTTAGAGAGATCAGTTCCGAATTCTTCCCGGAACACTTCGCTTGGAAGTTTGCAGGTTCCTTCTTCGATCCCTTTAGTCAATGAAAGGAAAAGCTTTTTGTCGAATCTGGAGATGTAAGGGCAGAATTTTTTCAGGACCTGTCTGAAATAGGAAGATGGAATCGCGATCACTACCAGATCTGCGTTTTCAAGGGATTCCCCGATCTCGTTGGTGATCAGGATGTTTTCAGGGATATGGTGGCCGGGCAGGAAGTCAGGATTGGCCCTTTCTCTGGACAGTTTTTCCGCTAGCTCAGGAAAATTTGCCCAGAGACGGACGTGGTATCCCTTCCCTGACAGCAAAATTGAGATTGTAGTGCCGAATCCACCCGAACCTATGACTGAGATGTTCATTCCGGTCTCTCGCCGATGCGCAGCTCTTCTCCGTTCAGAATTCTGCGTATGTTCGGGATATGCGTGACGAAAATCAGAAAAGAACACAGGATGCTGAAAATGAGCAGCACATTGTCAGGGCTCTTGGTATCAGATGGCCAGATTTTAACCAGGAACGGAAAGATCAGGGCACCGGAAAGAGTACCGAGTGATACATATCTTGAAACTGCTGTGACTATGGTCCATACGATCATGGTGACTTCCATCGGCTTGGCAGCCAGGCCGATGAACAGACCGCAGGAAGTGGCTACACCTTTTCCGCCCCGGAATCCGAGAAAAATCGGGAAAATGTGACCAAGCACGACC
>JAQTZZ010000106.1 GCA_028687545.1 Candidatus Wallbacteria bacterium | reverse complement strand
ACTACAAGCATCACGGCCCGTTCGTGAATCTGACAGGCATCTTCTACGACAAGGCTCCGGATGAGAAATACCACAGAAAAGTGACACCTCAGGAAGAGAACATCCGGCAGTGGGCCATGGAACTGGTAGACAAGGAACTCTCAAAAGCGGACAGTCCGATCCGCCAGGAAATTGCCAACCACAAAAATCTTGCCGAGAATTACAAGACAAAGGGCCTGAAAAAAGAAGCAGCGGCAGAACTTAAGAGGATCAGTGAAATTTCGGAGATGCTGTACTCAGAAGCCGAAGTTCATGTAAGGCGGCAGGTAGCGCTGGAAAACAAGCTCAGGGATGAATATCAGCTTGCCAGGAATAAATACGAGCGAGGCCAGCTGCAGGAAGCCATTGAGACCCTTGAGCACATCGCCAGGATGATCAGGGAAGAAGAATAACGGCAATTGAAACAGGTGCAATCATGAAAACAAACAAATTTACAAAACATCTGATCCTGCTGGTTGTCGTCTGTACAACCTTTTTGCATGCAGTACAAGTCGACCCCCCGGCTGCCGGATCAGACAGCATGTCCAACATGGTGCACAATCTGGAACTGTTGCTGGCGTCTGTTGACAATCCCAAACTTCAAAAATTTGGTGCAGAGAACAGCACTACCCGGGAATATTACCTTAAAAAATCGATTGAGACTGAAGAAAGTGTTCAAGAGAGCCCGTTATACGTGCAAAGCCTGGAACGGGCTCTGGCTGACACCGAGCAGGAGGTAAAACAGCTCGAAGAGAGAGTCAGGCAGAACGGGGACCTCAAAATGGACGGCACAATGGAAATCACGATCAAGAAGTATAACCTGCTCAAAGAAAAGCTGGCCAGTGTACATAAAAAAGTCGAATTTGAAGAAATCAACAAGCTGAAAGAGCCGAATCCAGTCGATTCCGGAGATACGGTAGCAACATCTTCACTGGTAACCATACTGGCAGCTAATCTGGAAAAACAATGTCCAGTCAGTTCTGCTGAAGCACATGTCAACTCTTCAGAAAGCCAGGCCGGGTTGACATCCGCGAGGTTATCCCCCGAAGTAAATTTAATCCAAGTAACCAAATCATCAGAAGTAGTCCGCGAAGAAAAGATCACTGAAGAGGTCAAGTCGATGCCGAAAGCACAGACGGAAAAACCTGCAAAAGTTGGGGAAAATCGAATAAACAGCGCAGGAACGATAAAAAGTGGCACGATTGAAACGCGGTCCTTACTCTCGAGTCATGATACCGCAGAGACTAAAATTAGAAGTGCGTTGAAAAAAGCTCCGCTTGACTCCAAATCATCTCTCTTGAAACTGCGTCAGGATTTCGGCTGGGATCATGAAGATCGTAATGCAGAAACCTCAAAAGAGATTTCCGTCTCAGATACTGCCGAATTCGATTTGCGCAATACCGGAAAAATTGTGGAAGAACTCAGGCAGAAAATAGAGACAGAAAATGCGAAAAAGGATGGAAACATCGAGAAAAAATCACCCCCTGTAAAAGTTGTGGTCCCGGGAACACAGGTTAAAACACTCAGTATTTCTTCAAGAGAGATTGAGGTGACAAAAAAAGCTCATTCCAAGAGCACTGCGATCTGTCAAAAAACAGCAGAGCTTATGATAATCAGCAAAGGAACAGTAGAAAGCTCGGAAGCTTCGACTGCAGAGAATAAAGTAGAACGGCAGACTTCAAAGTCGCTTGCAGCTCAAACAATCCAAATGCAGCTGCCTTTCCAGTCCTTTCAGGAACTCAAAGAAAAAATCAACGAGAAACTGCATGCTCTTAAAAGCGGCCCGCTCAAACCGGCATCCAGCGGCAGCAGGGAAGTCATGTCTGAACCTAAAACCGCTTTCTTGAAAAAAGAGACTGACAGCGGCAAAAGTTCTGGAAGCGATGGGGCTTCCTCCAATTTATCTACTTTCAGCTCATTGTATAGTGAACTCGCAGAGAAGCTCTCGGCTGTAATCACATCTTCCAAAGAAGTGGCTAAGCCCAAGGCAATCACCCCCGCTGAAAAGGCGCAGCCGGATTTGATTGAATTCTGTGAAGTAACTGCCGCAGAACAGATCAAACCTGCCAAGCCTTTGAGAGTTGAAAAATTGAAGTCAAGTGGAGAAGTGATGGTAGCTGCCACTCTGGCTGACAGGATCAGTCTGATTGCAATGATGATAAATAAAGACATTGCGGAATTAAAAAGTAAGAGCAGTACCTTTTATTTTCCAGATCCGAAAAGACTTTACCTCTTTCCTTCTACAGAGGAATGCATGCAGACTGAGGTTGTCGCCGTGGAATATCAGCGACATAACCGGGAAAACACTTTCGCTGACTTGAAGCGGGAAGAGCTCACTCCCAAACTGAAGAAACTGCAGGCAGACAGGGATATACTCTCCAGGGAATTCAGGGAAATTGTGCCTCTTGCAGGCAGACCGGGCAAACTGCAACACAGTGAAGAAATCCATGACATAGAAGGCTTCAATCCATTGCTGGAACTTACAGAACATTTTTCAGAAAACCGTTCTCTCGTGCAAATCGGGGAAAAATGGGGTTTTGTAGATAAGGATGGAGCAGTTGCAGTGCAACCATTATTCAATGATGCACTGAATTTTTCCGAAGGCCTGGCGCCAGTAAAGCTCGATGAGAAATGGGGATATATCAACATCAACGGCGAGCTGGTGATTCCAATGATCTATGATTGTGTCTTTCCGTTTTCCGAAGGATATGCCAGGATAGCGCTGGGATCAAAATGGGGTTACATCGACTTTTCTGGTAAACCTGTGATAGATCCTCAGTTTGAATATGCCACGGACTTCAAGGACGGCATGGCTAAAGTGGAACTGGATGGAATCTGGAAATATATCTATACACCAACGAAAAAAGGTTAAACCTGTAAAATTTTGACGGGCAGGAATTTTCTGATACCAGCCTCTCCATTCAAGCAATGCTTATCATTATCAGTATCCCGATTTTTTTTCTGATACACAAATAATTACAGCAGTTTCATCATCCATCAATTTATAACAGTCATTTTGTTCCAAATAGTAGAAATACCACATTACCAAAGCAAACACTCCGTTAATTATTGACAGTTAGGCCACTTTTTCGTCCCAACCGTTTCTCTCAACCAGGCGATTTTACCTGAAAATAAAGTTACCTTTTTATATCTCCGATAGGTGATTAATTTCTGCATAGATATTGTATGGAGAGCATTTTCTCGATATGTGGCGATTTTACAAATTTTCCCTTTGGAGAAATCTGGAAAAAGCCGTGAAATCAGAGAAAACAGCTTTCCGCTAAACATAGCTGCATGAGGTGCAGGACTTGAATTTGAATAAAGTGCTCTTTTTGCTTGCCCTCCTGATACTGGCACAGGACCCTGCTCTCTGTGGCAGTTCACAGTCATGGATTGGCAATGCCAATCCTGATTGGGCAAATCCGTCGAACTGGGATCATGGGGTTGTACCTGCTCCTGACGACAGCGTGATCATTGCCCGGGCAGCGAACCAGCCTCAAATATCAAGGCCGGTTACAGTACATAACCTGCTGATCCAAAGCGACGCCACGCTGAAACTGAACGGCCAGAATCTAACCGTAACAGGCAACATCATCATCTCAGGTGGCAGCTTGTCTATCAATGGAAATTCCGCCTTCACCTGTAACGGTAATTTCAGTAATACAGGTACTTTCAATGGAGGCACCTGCGACAACAACTTCGGAGGGGACTGGACCAACAATTCCACTTACGTGGCTACATCAGGCAGAACTGTTCTGTCAGGGAATGGAGTGGCCTGGAATCAGTCCGGCGTTTTCAATCATGGTGGCGGTACAGTTGAAGTATCCGGGCAGGGGATGGCTATTTTTATCGGTTCCACGACTTTCAACAATTTCGCCTGCACCTCTGGGGGCAAGGCACTGAATTTTAATACAACTGGAATCCAGGTTTTCAGCGGTAAACTGTATCTTGAGGGATCAGATGAGAATCTGATCAGGATAACTTCTACAGTGCCCTCTGTTGCCTCTAAAATCTCAGTCGCTCAGAGTTCTATCAGCCATGTGTCTGTAAAAGATTCCTGCAATATTGGAGCGGCAGTGTTTCCAGTATGCTCCTGTGACCTGGGCAATACCAACTGGAAGTTCCAGAAAATCAGCCTTCAGGTTTCCCAGGGAGCCGGTCTGCTGGAAGCCGGAATCACAGCCAACAAGCGTGAAGCAGTGATCGGCGAAGTCGTCACCTACACAGTCACACTCATCAGCAAAGCCAACAGCGATCTTACCGCAGTACAGCTTTTCAATCCTC
>JAQTZZ010000105.1 GCA_028687545.1 Candidatus Wallbacteria bacterium | reverse complement strand
CGATCCAGCATGAAACCAGGCGCTGGAACGAGAACCGGGGCAGGACTGAATCGATGCGGAGCAAGGAACTGGCTCTGGATTACAGATACCTGCAGGAACCTGACCTTGCTGTGGTCAGGATTACCCAGGCTGAGCTGAAAAAGATCGGCAGTCTGCCTGAACTTCCTGATCAGCGTCTGAGCCGGTATATTTCAGGATTCAGATTATCCAGGCAGCAGGCCTGGGAGATTGTGGCAGACCTGCCTCTGGCCGTTTATTTCGAAGCCTGCCATAAACTGATCAAAGACGCGGAACTGACAGCTAACTGGATGCTGAATCAGGTACGATCCCTGCACCGTGACAAGGGGATCCCGATTGAGCAGAGCCCGATCAGCCCTGAACGCCTGGCCGGGCTGCTTCTGATCCTGAAAGCCGAGGGTGTTTCGGCTGGGAATGCCAGGAAAGTGCTGGAACTGATGTTCGATTCCAGCGAATCTGCGGAAGACATCATAAAAAGTAAAAATCTTGACCAGTGTTCAGATCGCGGCTTGATCCAGTCCTGGGTGGAGGAAGTATTGAGCCTGCAGCCTGACGCCCTGGACAAATTCCAGCAGGGTAAGACCAAGATTTTCCAGTTCCTGCTCGGTAAAGTCCATGAGATCAGCAGGGGAAAGGTCAATCCTGTGATCGCCAGGGAACTGCTGCTGGAACGGCTGCCTGTAAAGCGCGTCTGCGTGGTCGACATGGGTGGTGCGATTTCAGCAGTGCGTGATGCCGACGGGACCCTGGCTGTGGAAAATTCCGAGATGTTTTCCAGAATGGTCGCCTCCATCGCAGCCAGGAAGGAAGACCTGAAGCTGGAAACAGTAACAGTATCACGTGAACTGAGCGAAAATCTGTCGCCCAGGGAATGGTTCGAGCTGATCGAACTGGTCAGAGAGCTTCAGACCGGGGATAATTACAAGGGAATCGTGATCACTCACGGCCTGGATACACTTTCCTATACTGCTTCATTAATCCGCTGGTGCCTGCCCGGCCTGACGATTCCGGTGATTTTTACCGGAGCAGCGCTCGGTCCTGACGATGAAGGCAGCGATGCGCAGCCGAATCTGACTGAGGCTGTTGAACAGGCTTCTCATGGAGCATCCCCTGGAATCTGGGTCAGTCTGGGCGGGAAACTGCTGCCTGCCGTGAATCTTCAGATGACAGGGGTCGGAAAAAACTGTCTCTGTAACCGCAATTTTCCCGCAGAATCAAATTTCTGTAAAAGCGTTGCCTGTGGAAACTGGCCTGAATTCAGGTTCACTCTGGAACAGCTGAGCGAAGCTGTTTCCAGGACTATGCTGATCAAAGTCTATCCTGGCTTAAATCCCAAATGGATTGAGCCGCTCTCCGACTCGGGCGTGAAATACCTGATCCTGGAACTGTTCGATACCGGCACTGCCAACACCCGCTGGGGAAGCGGAGAATCGCTGCTGCCCCTGATCAGCAAGTTCCAGAATTCAGGAGGTGCTGTTTTCTGTACTTCGCAACTTTCCATTCCTGTGAATGTATCGGAATACGAAAGTTCCAGGGATCTCTGGAATGCCGGGATAGTGCCGATGGGCAGGCTGGTGACTGAATCCGCCTATACCAAGCTGATCAGCCTGCAGCTTTGCGAACAGAGCCGGGAAGCAATCATCAAGAGGATGATCGGCGAGGAATTTTATTTGTGAGGAGTTTTTAGTAACATATGAAATGGAAAAACGATGCAGGCAGAACCTTGATCGGGACAATGGCCGGCCGGATCGGCTGCGATGTCTCAATCCTGGGCCGGGTGGATGAAATCCGCGATCTGGGTGGAGTGTCGTTTCTGATGGTGACTGACCGGAGCGGTACCTGCCAGATCGTGGCAGACCCTTATCTTGATATTCCTTCAATCCAGAGCATTGTGAAAGTTTCAGGCACTGTGGCTGCAAGTGAAAAAGCCCCTGGAGGGTTCGAAATGGCAGCCAAGAACCTGCTGATTGTATCCGAACCTGTCAGGGAAATGCCTTTCAATCCGGCCAGAATTCCCACCCCACTGAAGGAGGGCGGCCCTAATCTGGAAACAGTGCTTAATCACAGGGGATTGTCTTTGCGTGCGCAGAGCTGCCAGGCTGTGGCCAGAGTTACCTCCCAGGCGCTGAGAGCTGTAGAAAATTTCTTTCATGAGCGCGACTTCACTGAAATCAAGACTTCCAAGCTGGTCGGAGGAGGCACTGAGGGTGGCTCTGGAATGTTCGAGGTGAAGTATTTCGAGCGGATTGCGTATCTGGCGCAAAGCCCGCAGCTTTACAAGCAGGCTTTGGCCACTACGCCGCTTGAGCGTGTCTTTGAGATCGGCCCTGTCTTCAGGGCGGAGAAGTTTGCCACAGGCAGGCATATCAATGAATTTACAGGAATCGACACCGAGATTTCATACCCTGAAGGGATGCACGATCTGATGGATCTGGAAGAGGATCTGCTGAATGCCGTGATTGAGCATCTGGCTGGAAAATGCGGCCGCGAAATTGCAGCGCTCTGCACGACTCTGCCCAGGATCAATGGCGAGATCCCGAGGCTGGAGCTGGACCGCGTCAAGGAAATCCTGACAGGAGTCAAACCCAGCCGCCTGAAACCAGCTGAGGATCTAAGCCCTGACGAGGAGCGGCTGATCTGCGAATGGTCGGCCAGGGAATACGGCTGTGATGCGGTTTTTGTGCATTCTTTCCCTACCGGCAGGCGTCCGTTTTACACCATGCCGCAGGAGAATCGGAAAAAATCCCAGAGCTTCGACCTGATCCTGAGAGGCCTGGAAATCAGTTCCGGCTGTATCCGCATTCACAAGGCGGACCAGCTCATCCAGAATATTGAAAAGCAGGGGCTGAAGCCTGAATCGCTGAAAGCATATCTGGAGATTTTCCAGTTCGGCTGTCCGCCGCACGGTGGCTTCGGGCTGGGGCTCGAGCGGCTTGTGCAGAAGCTTTTAGACCTGCCCAACATCAGGCATGCCACATTGTTTCCCAGGGACAGGAACAGGCTGGAACCATAAGGATAATGTTGAATTTTAAAGGGTGAATGCTGAATTGGGAATGAAAGAGGTTCTAACGAGATGATTTTTAATTCAAAATTCAAAATTCAAAATTTAAAATTAATAATGTCTGTCTGTTACGTGTTCATGTCAGGAGTTATACTGATCAATGCAGCCGGCCCGATCAAGCCCGGAGAGTATGAGCGCGAAATGATGCAGGACAAAGTCAAGCGCACATACATCCTGCACATACCTCCACAATACGACGGAAAAAAAGCTCTTCCGCTGGTACTGGTGCTGCACGGCGGTGCAGGCAATGCAAAACAGACTGCCAAGTGGCTCGGATTCAGCGAAAAAGCCGATAAAAACGGTTTCATCGTCGTCTATCCAAACGGCAGCGGACTGTTGAAGGAAAAGCTCCTCACCTGGAATTCCGGCAATTGTTGCGGCTACGCCCTACGGAAAAAAATCGATGACGTGGGATTCATCAGGCTGCTGATCGAAGTGCTGGAGAACACCCTGAAGATCGATCCCTGCAGGATCTTTGCCACCGGAATTTCCAATGGCGGGATGATGAGTTACCGCCTGGCCTGCGAGCTGTCCGACAAGCTGGCTGCAGTGGCGCCTGTCGCAGGGGCCCTGAACTGCGAGACAAAGATGATGAAATACCCTGTTTCACTGATCGTATTTCACGGTACTGCAGACCAGCATGTGCTCTACAAAGGCGGGGAACCGAAAAAAACCATTCTGCTCGGAACCCAGAGAGTGGATAAATCAGTGGCAGAGTCAGTGGGATTTTTCGTGAAATTCGACGGGTGCAGCACTGTTTCCCAGAAAGTTGAAATGGGAAAAAATATCAATGTTGATATCTATTCTGGCGGAAAAAACGAGACTGAAGTTATTCTATACACTATAAAGGGCATGGGTCATGCCTGGCCGGGCGGGACAGCTTACGCACCAGGCGCGGACCAGCCCAACCTGGATATTTCAGCCACAAATCAGATCTGGGAATTCTTCAAAAGCCATCCCAGGAAAAAATGACTGCACTCACTCCAGATACAGAACTTTTTCAGGCTTGAATTTCCTGCTTTTGGATTTGGTCTCTGCAGGATATCCGATCGGGATCAAAGAAAACGGCAGCAGGTTTTCCGGCAGGTTCAGGAGCTTTTTCAAGCCTTCCACCCGCTCGTTCCTGGGATACACTCCCAGCCAGACTGCGCCGAGATCCAGGGACGCTGCTGCGATCAGCATGTTTTCTGTGGCAGCCGAACAGTCCTGCACGAACCAGTCCTTGCTTTCCTTGACAGCAGTATCGTAACA
>JAQTZZ010000104.1 GCA_028687545.1 Candidatus Wallbacteria bacterium | reverse complement strand
ACTACAAGCATCACGGCCCGTTCGTGAATCTGACAGGCATCTTCTACGACAAGGCTCCGGATGAGAAATACCACAGAAAAGTGACACCTCAGGAAGAGAACATCCGGCAGTGGGCCATGGAACTGGTGGACAAGGAACTCACGAGGCGCGACAGTCCACTGATGCAGGAAATCACAGCTCATTACAAACTGGCGCAGGATTACAAAGCCCGGGGAATGACACAGGAAGCAGCGGAAGAGTTTGCACAGGCTAAAGAAATTTCCGACATAATGTATACCGAAGCTGAAAACCATGTGCGTCAGAAAGTGAAGCTGGAAAACAAGCTCAGGGATTATTATCAGCTTGCCAGGAGTAAATATGAACGTGGCAAGCTGCAGGAAGCCAGGGAGATCCTGGAAGAGATTTCCGACAAAATCAAGGAATCCGAGTGAAAAAAACGGGTGTATTCTTGAGATGTAAATCATTCGTAATTATGACCCTGGCTGCGGTCTGTCTTGCACTGCCGATTCAGGCTGCAGTCCTGCAGGATATGCCTAAGCCGCAGCCATCCTCAGGATCACCCAGCCTGAACAAAATGAAAAACTATTATCTGCAGAAATCCACGGAAACCGAAGAAAGAGCCGGTGAAAGTCCAGTTTATGTGCAAAGCCTGGAACATGCACTGGCTGACACCGAGCAGGAGGTAAAACAGCTTGAAGAGAGAGTCAGGCAGAACGGGGACATTAAATTGGACGGCACAATGGAAATCACGATCAGGAAGTATAACCTGCTCAAAGAAAAGCTGGCTCTGGTTTACACAGCCGAACTGGAAGATGCCGGCAAGCTGAAGGACGATGCATTCCCCGAATTTTCAACCGAAGTCCAGGCCGTGACTGAAAGCAGAAATGGCGAGGCAGGGAACAATGTCAATGAAACAACCGAAGTTGCAGGGAATCCCTTAATCACGGTTACTCTAACTCACAATCAGGATAAACTCGGGACCGCTGAGATCTCCTCGCCAAGAGAAATCAAAACAACCCCTGAAATTCACGCATATTCAGATACTCCCGAAGCGTTCGACGAGGAAACCAGAGCTGCACTTGAACGCTATTATCTAAAGAAAGGGACTCCTGACAAGACATTGGGAAAACCCGGAAACAAACAAAGCAGCGAAGGCCAGACCAGAAAGATAATAATCGGAACAAAGAAAACAGGTGAAACTTCAGCGCCTTTGATGGAACCGGCAGCGCCTGCCAGGATAGCTTCGGAGGTTCCGACAGCAGAGATTGTGGACAAAAATTCGATTGCCTGGCTCGAAAATCTGAGAAGGGAGTATGGATGGGGTTCGGTTGAACTTTACAATCAATCCGCGACAATAGAACTGGTAGTGGAGGTTCAAGAATCCGAGCTGATGCTCAGTGCAGAAACTGTAATTCCAACAATATTCTGCAGTTCCATCGAGATTGCCGAGGCAGAGGCCCCAGTTGAGCAAGAAATATTGACTTCCACTGAAACATCAATCATTCCACAACAAAGCCCATTGAATCTCGAACCTTTAGAGCCTCTGGAAATCAATTTCAAGAAGCACTTAACCTCGAACCCCGAACCAAACAACTGCACTTCAGCTACTTTGGAAATCAAACTTGCTGAGAAAACGTCAGAAGATTTGCCGAAAACCGAAGAAAAAGAAACGCCCGAAATTTCCGCGAATCGAATTGCTCAGAGTATTTCACGGGAAAAGATCTTCTGGAAATCCCGGGGAAAACACTTTGGAAAAGATGTCAGGAAAGAGTATGAAATGGAGTCAGAAGCAGAAGCAGCCCTGGATCGATATTACATCTCTGAGAAGCAGAAACCAAGGGAAACAGTTGAAGTGCAAGTCAAAACCCTCGAAGTGCAGGAAGCCGTTCCTTTTAAATCATTTAAAGAAATGCAGGACAAATTGAATCAGGAACTGCACAACTTGAGGAGCGGAAGCATCAAACCAGACGGGGTTTCCGGCTAGTCTGCCGGACTTTGAAAACTCACACTAGATCTGTCTAAATCTTTAGTTTTTTTTTCTTGACCCAGCCTGAAATGACCTGTTACAATTGGGAAACCAAAGGAAATTCTTTTTTTTGGAAAAATTTTGTTTGCAGGAGGATGGAAATGGGCGTACCAAAAAGACGAACACCAGCGAGCAGAAAAGGCATGCGACGCTCGCATCATGCCCTACCTGAGCCCAAACACATCGGCACTTGCAGCAATCCGGACTGCAGGCAACCGGTAGCTTCCCATCAGATCTGCCCCGAATGTGGATATTACAAGGGCAAGCAAGTCGTTAAAACGGCAGCTAAGTAATTTCCTACATGAAAATCGCACTGGATGTCATGGGAGGAGATCATGCTCCGCAGGAAACGGTAGCCGGGGCAGTGATAGCAGTCAGGGAAAACCCTGAGCTGGAACTCTTTCTCGTCGGGGATGAGAAAGTGATCCGGGAACAGTTAATTGGGCAGGAATATCCTGGGAACAGGGTAGAAATTTTACATTGCGACGACTATTTCAAAATGGATGACAGCCCCCTGCTTAAGAAGGCCAACTCATCCATCAACAAAGGGCTGGAATTGATGCGCGACAGACGTGCCGCAGTCTTCGTTTCAGCCGGAAACACTGGGGCGCTGATGAGCAACAGCCTGCTGGTGCTGGGGCGGATCTCCAGCATCAAACGTCCGGCCATCGCTACCACAATCCCCAAAAAAGACGGTTTTTTTATCCTGATCGATTCCGGCGCCAACAGCGAGAGCAAGCCGGAGTATTTATATCAGTTCGCTCTAATGGGAAACATACTGGCCCGTGATGTATATGGAAAGCCTGAACCTAAAATTGCGATTCTTAACATCGGCAGCGAAGAAAAAAAGGGGCCACGTGATGTTCAGGAATTATATCAACTGCTTAAATCGGATAAAACTATTAATTTCACAGGCAATATCGAAGGCAACAATCTCTTTTTTGGAGATGTGGATGTTGTCGTCGCAGACGGATTCATCGGCAACATTCTGCTCAAATCCCTGGAAGGATTCGGCATGTTTCTGCTCAAATCCTTTGAAAAGAGCCTGGGCGAAATTCCCGGCCTTACCCAGGAAGCGAAAAGCTTGGTGCTCTGCGGGATGAAACGGAAGCTTGATTATTCAGAATATGGCGGATTTCCATTGCTGGGTGTTGATGGCATCTCAATCAAAGCCCATGGCAGTTCGAAAAGAAAGGCCATCGCCAATGCTTTGAAATACGCTGTAATTTTTGAAAAAAGCGAAATCGTCAACAAATTCAAGGAGTATTTTCAGAATGATAAATTCACCAGTGGGAGCTAAAATCACCGCTACTGCTTCATATCTTCCCAGCCGAATCGTCACCAATAAGGAAATGGAAAAACTGGTAGAGACTACAGACGAATGGATCTTCGAGCGCACCGGCATCAGGGAACGCAGGATCGCGGCAGCAGATGAAGCCACTTCAGATCTCGGCTTCAAAGCTGCCAGAAAATTGTGCGACGAATTCGCGATTGATCCATTATCCATAGAACTGATTATCTGCTGCACTTTTTCCCCAGACCATCTTTTTCCTGCCACTGCCTGCCTGATTCAGGATAAGCTGGGGGCGAAGAATGCCGGGGCTTTTGATATTGAGGCAGCCTGCACGGGTTATATCTCCGGCTTGTCAATGGCTTCCGCCTGCGTGAAATCCGGCGAATACAAACGAGTTTTGGTAGTCGCCAGCGAAACCAATTCCAAGATCATGGACTGGCAAGATCGAGGGACCTGTGTCATTTTCGGAGACGGAGCTGCTGCCACACTGATTGAACCAGGAGAGCCCGGCAAAGGAATTTTAAGCAACTACCTCAGGGCTGACGGAAGCGGAGGACATCTCCTGGAAATGCCTGCCGGCGGTACCAGGCTTCCTGCCTCTTTGGAAACCGTCAAGAATCGTCAGCATTTTCTTCTGATGAAAGGCAAAGAGATTTTCAAAGTCGCCGTAAAAAGCATGGCTGATATCGTGGATATTCTGCTCGCGAGGCATGGCTATACCCGCAACGACCTGACCTGGCTGGTGCCGCATCAGGCCAATCGACGGATCATGGACGCAGTGGGTAAAAGATTGGAACTGCCTGAAAGTAAAGTCTATTCCAATATAGAAAACCTTGGCAATACGTCTGCCGCGACCATTCCCATCTGCCTGGATGAAATGAGACGCAGTGGAAAGCTGAAATCAGGGGATCTGGTTGCACTTTCGGCATTCGGAGGCGGCCTGACCTGGGGCGGGAATCTGATAAAATGGGATTGAGGAGGAATTGATGAACTTTAGCCTGACTCCGGCTCAGAAAATGATTCAAAGGATTGTCAGAGATTTTGCGCAGAAAGAAGAGGAGCCGCTGGCAAGCATCATCGATGAGGAAGAACGCTTTCCATACGAAACTGTAGAAAAGATGGCAGCGATGAATCTTCTGGCTGTGATTGTACCAAGAG
>JAQTZZ010000103.1 GCA_028687545.1 Candidatus Wallbacteria bacterium | reverse complement strand
TTTGGAGAATATCAATATTGGATAAAAGCAGAGAAACGTTGGAATAATCGCGGTATAACTTTAGAAGACGTCAGCTATATGAGTGATGAAAAATGGCCTATTCCCCGAGAAATTGCACAAGTAGGATTTCCTCTTGAAGCGCTTCATCATTCACTTATACATAGAGATATGACTTCATCGGAATTGATCTATTTCTGGCGATTGCTACCAGGAAAGAAATCAAAGGCATGCTTTGCTTCACGTATGATTTATGAACTGAGCGAATCATATCGATACCCTAAGAGAAAAAATAACTTTCACTTGGAGGAAATCGAAATACTCAGTGAAGCTGTAGACAATCTTCAATCGAAAATTACCCTGACCCCAGGTATATTAAAAGGAGTTATTTCACTATTCAAAAAGCCCAGTGAATCTATAGAAATCTTAAACCGTTTGGGAATGAAAACTAGGAAAATAGAGATTTCAGATAGAGATTTTCATTCTCAAGAATGGACTGAAAAAACTACTGCCTTCATAGAATCAGAATTCAATCAGAATCCCACACTCGATGGATTGCAATCTATTGTAGCAATGATGGCAGTAACTCACAGGTTTAGTTTTCCTCACCGGACTGTATTAGATCATATTTCCAAAGATTCTGATATTGTTAAGAACAAATACATTTTAGAGATGTGTCAACCAGGAATCACCGAATCAACTTTTTCTTACATAGCAGACTCTTATCTAAAAATAAATAGCAATGATCCTGAGGATCTAGGTCAATTCATCGCAGTTTTCAAAAATCATCTCATGGACAATATTGCAGTGGCTAAATTTCTTGAGATTCTTTGGTCAAAAGTACCTTCTGAGCCTAAAGTCAAAGATCAAATTATTGAACTAGCTACAACATTATTGAGCCAGAAAACTTCAAACTTGTGCGACGAGAAGATCTGGGCCAACTTGGACCTTCCATCTGAACTCAGAAAAATTCTGATATGAAACGAAACAGTATCAGACCTTCACTTTGCACAACATCTTACCAGGTTATTAGACAAGCCGGAAAGCGTTAAATAGAAGGACTGGATAAATGAAAAAGATAAAGAAAATTCCTGAAAGGCTGTTGAAACCTGACAAAAAATTCAACCCGGTTTCAATTGATGAAGGTGATGAAATATTCAGGAATGGAATTTTTCATTTTAACATTACAAAGATGCTTGCGTTTATTCACAGCCATCCGGATGAAGTTGTGCTGGAGAATGTGGCAGTAAAAGATTTTCCCAGTACTTTTTCCACCATAAACGAAAAGCATCTTGATTCTGTTCAGAACTCCGAACCGGTTATACTGGCGGAAATCGCGCCTGGAAAATTCAACCTGATTGACGGGAATCACAGGATGGAAAAAGCCCGCAGGACAGGAATGGAAAGTGTTATGGCATACAGATTGGATGTTGAGCAGCATATAAACTTTCTGACAACACAAGAAGCTTATTTTGCTTATGTAGAATACTGGAATCGAAAAATTGAAGATCTGCAGCACCGGCTTGAGTTAAAAAATGGTGGGAATTGTTGCTATCCCGGATAATAAAATCTGATGCGAAAGCTGACGATTGATGGGAATTTTATCGAATCAAGATAGGCTGGACAATGTGAGGAGTTTATGATGAACCAGATCATAATTTATCAGAGCGAAGACGGGCGCACCAAGCTCGATGTGCGCCTTGAAGATCAGACTGTCTGGGTCAGCCAGAAACAGCTTGCTGACTTGTTTGGTAAGGCCAAAGGGACTATCAGCGAGCATATCAAACACATTTTTGAAGACAGGGAACTGGAGGAAAATTCAGTTGTTCGGTATTTCCGAACAACTGCCGCTGACGGGAAGCAATATGAGGTAGCTCATTATAACCTCGACATGGTTCTGGCCCTGGGCTTCAGGGTGCGCAGCCCAGCAGCCGTGCGCTTCCGGCAGTGGGCCGCGGACAAGCTCAAGGAATACATTATCAAAGGTTTTGTGCTGGACGACGAACGCCTGAAAAACCCGAAGGTCGGCAATGACTATTTCGAGGAGCTCACCCGGCGCATCCAGGATATCCGCACGAGCGAGCGGCGTTTCTACCAGAAGATTACTGATGTTTATGCCACGAGCATCGACTATGACAAGAACCATCCTTCCACCCAGGAATTCTTCGCCACTGTGCAGAACAAAGTGCACTTCGCTGTTCACGGACAGACAGCTGCCGAGATAATTTTGTCCCGCGCTGACAGCAAAATGCCGAACATGGGGCTCACCAACTGGGAAGGTGGCCGTATTCACAAAGCGGATGTCTCCATCGCCAAGAATTACTTGAACGAAGAAGAGCTTCGCGCCCTGAACAACCTTGTAGAACAGTATCTCATTTTTGCCGAAGCCCAGGCCGAGCGGCGGATAGCCATGACCATGAGCGACTGGATCACAAAACTTGAGGGTTTTCTGACCTTGAACGACCGGGAAATATTGCAGAATGCGGGTAAAGTCTCTGCTGAATTGGCACGTGAACATGCTGAACGTGAATTTGTCGAATTCCGCAAAACAGAGGATCAAAACCTCGAATCCGATTTCGACCGAGCCGTAAAACAGCTGCCTCAGACAAAGGACAAAAAATGAAACCGTTACGAATTACACTGTTTGGAAATTGAGAAATTAATATTTTGGAGATGGCGAATTGGAACTGCTTGTGACTGTTGCAAAAGATGCAACAGTTCGAAATGATGACAGCATGTGTGCTGTTTCGTTTTGGAAACAACTGCTGAGGGGGGGCGGGAAAGAATCCTGGCGAAGATCAACTGAACTGTACGAAGTTATCGTGCAATTGAACGCTTGCTGAAAACCTAAATGAAAAACTTCGTCTCCATCGATTTTGAAACCGGGAATCCCCAACGGGTCAGTGCCTGCGCTCTGGGATGAGCGGTTGTTTCAAATAGTAGTATCAATCGTTATTGTTAATTTTCGCTAAGCACCAGGTGAAGTCTGGAACAGGTGAAGTGTTTATCATTGTACTTGTGGTTAGGTCTATGCGGTAGAGTCTTTTCTTTTCAGACAAGTTTGAGCCTATGGCATACAGAGTATGGTTCCTAACCAGAGTCTGACCTTGCCACATATACAGATCACCCACTGTCCCCAATGTTGTAAAGCTCAATGAAGGTAAATCGAGTATGCCGTATTCTTCCTTCAGTGTGCCACTGTCCCAGCGGAGGGCGATCAGATTCCCGCAATCATCAAATCCTGAGAAATGAAGATCAGATTCCTCGATCTGCGTAGAACTCAGTAGACTTCCTGAACTTAAACTCAAAGAGTAAATCTTGTGCATGTCATTGGAGTTTGTTCCGAAAACGTAAAGAACATCACCTTTAATTACCGACTGGCCGCTCCATGTATACAAGTCACCCACAGTTCCAAGAACCGTAAAATTCAAATCTTGCATCTCAAGCCTGCCGAATTCCTCCTTGTTAATCGAACTGTTCCAGCGCAGGGCGATCAGGTGGTCCGAACCGTCGAAGCCTGATAAAGTAAAATCAAATGAACCAATCTGTCTGGAATTCAGCAGATTACCTGTACACATATCCAGTTTATAAACTTTATTCGCTCCATCAGAATTCCAGCCGATCACATAAAGCTGATTATCCTCGACAACCGATTCACCCTGCCAGACATATAAATCACCGACTGTTCCCATTACATCAAAATTGCCGGTTGCCAAATTGATTCTGGCAAACTCCTCTCTGTCAGTTTCGCTGTTCCACCTCAGCCCTATCACAGAGTGATCTTTCATATCAGAAGTTGCGAACACAGGGCTGCCCAGATCAACGGTTTCATTCTCATTGATCCTGGCGGAATAGGTGATAGCATTGTATCCATTCAGTCTGAGCCTGACTTCATAGGTGCCTGGTTCGAGGTTGGTGGAAAAACCGTTGCTGGAACTCATGCTCCGTACCAGGGTTTCATCCTGATAGACTTGCAGAAGAGTTTCTTCTGCAGGAATGCTGACCCCGACGACCAGCTTCCCGGCTGCCCTGAGTAAGAGCATATTCTGATCCTGAGTCTGTAAAGCTTCAGTCAGATCGATGTCCTTTTTCCCTGTGAGATCCACTATGATGGCTGTAGTAAAATAAGCGGTACCGTCATTTTTCTCTGCCAGCAGTGTCAAAGTCTCGCCGGTACCGGTTATGCCATTCTCAGACTGCCAGTTCCTATACTGCTCCATGTCGACAAGCAGATTGAATCTTCCCTGGCTGTCTGTCGAAGTCCTGATGTCAGTCGCATAAGGGGCTGAAATCTCGGCACTGGCTACAGGCAGCATGGCCGGCGCAGAAGATGCGGATCGGGAAGGTGCGGATCCTGCAGGCGCAGGCGCGTAAAGAATGCCTCTGATGGATCTCAGGTCTGCTGCTGCTGTCCCGCCGCCGGAATCTGCGCTGCCGCCGCAGCCGGTAAGGATCATCGCAGTCAATATAAGTGCAGAAGACAAATATATGAATTTTTTCATTTTCCCCCCGGAAAACATGTATTTTTAAAATGTTATCGTCTGGGGGCATAGAAACATGATAGTTATGGTATGGGATGGAAATCTCCCGCTGTTTCATTCTGATCCTGCCAGAAACCGCGCGGTATTCACGTTACGCACTGTCATCAACTGATACGATTTGTGGCCGATCATCCTGTTCAGCCGGCTTTTGTTGTAATTCTCCCGCCTGACGTTCCAGAACAGCGCGCCCTTCACGTAGCGCATGTCGATGAAATCCATGTTCACCGGTAGTTCGGAGAGGATTTCCCCTGAGTCGATTTCCGGGAACAGATAGGCAACATCAGTCTTCTGAACGGAATCGTTCCGCCAGTCAGCCGGAATGGCGCCAGCTATCTT
>JAQTZZ010000102.1 GCA_028687545.1 Candidatus Wallbacteria bacterium | reverse complement strand
AAAATTGCACTGAACTGATACTCAGAACCGGTGAATTTGCTGTTTTCTACCCCTGGGATGCTCATCAGCCATGCCTGGCTGTATCAGAACCTCTGCAGGTGAAAAAACTGGTCTTCAAGATTGCATTTTAACTATTTTCGAACAAAATTCGGCACTTCAAACGGTATTTCCAGAGACATTTCAACATATCCGGAAAACTCACCCTCTGAAAACCAGGGAGCCTGGTAAATCAGTTTTTTCACACCATTTTTTTCAATAGTATAGATATTTGCGGCCCTGGACTTCATCAGTTCCTTCAGTTTTGTCCTGGCAGGTTCCGGATGGCAGTCGAAAAGATCAGCTCCGAGCAGATTTCCCCCCGAGTACTTCTCAAACGTCCGGCAGGCTTTTTCGTTCATCTCAAGAATGGTCCCTCTGGTATCGCAGACAGTTACAGCAACTGAAAAATCCTTGACCCAGGAATGTTTCTCCATGTTTTCTCCTTAACTGAAAATCAGAATTCTGATATTATACTAAAGATGAGTCTGATAAAAAAAAGATTCGATTTTGAGAAAACAGTTACCCAGTGGCGGATTCATAAAAGAAATGAGCGGAATCGGGAAATTTGTCTTCAGGTGATTCGCCTGGATCAGAAATGGTCTCTGAAGATTCTGAAGATTCAGGAACAGGCAGTGAAAATACTTGAAGACAGGAACATTTTCCAGCCTGATTCGGCTGAATTTATCCGTTCATGGTTCAGGGAAAATCACGGATTTGTGATTGGCGCAATTGATGGAAACAAGCTGGTTGCTTACTTTGCAGTATTCTTTCCGGGAAACGATCCCGGCAATCTTGGAATCGACCTGGGGGTCGGTACGGCGGACCTGAAAAAAATCGCTCAGCTGGAGAGCGCGGTTGTGATACCTGCTTACAGGGGAAACGGCCTGGGGCTCAAGCTGATGAGACTGGCCATGAAATATTCAAATGTTCCGGACAGATGCATGACAGCTGCTCTCTGCAGTCCAGCCAACCTGCAAAGCCTCAGAGCCATGTTCGCCTGCGGGTTAAAGATCAGGGCGCTGGTAGATAAATTCAGCGGCAAGCAGCGCTACATTTTTTTCAGGGACAAGCGAGAAAAATTGTTGACTGAAAGACCCGGTGTTGTTTTGTCTTCGATCAATCTTACTGAACAGAAAAAACTGCTCGCTTCAGGCTACTGCGGTTTCAAACCTGGAAATGCAGGTGGAATTGAATTCAGAAAATTCAGAACTTCAGGTAAAAAGGAAGCGCCAGGCACAGGCCGAAACAGAGCAGCAGAGCCCAGAAGGACGTGACGAAAAACGGAATTGCCATCATCAGAACTCCAGCTCCCAGAGCCGTGAAATTCTCAGCCTTTTTACCGTAGATGAAATATCCTGTTCCCAGAAGGCCCATCACGGAACCGAGAATGATGGTTTTCAGATCCATCTCAAACAAATCAAACATAAAAACATATCGCACAGCAGATTAAAGCTGACTCCTGACCACTTAACCGTCTGAGCTTCAGCCTACTGTTCCCTATACCGATAATCAATATAGATGAAGAAGATTTTCATGATTATTTTCATATATCTGGCGATGCCGGCACCGCCTGCTTTTGCCGACGCAGTAGGCGATGTGCACCAGTTTTTCCAGAAAAATCATGATACCCAGGGTTATGAAAGTGTCAGTGCCCGCTGCAGAAATATCAGTGCCCATGCGGCGCTTTATGTGGATACGAACATCGGATCCGATAAAACTGCAGAGGATCAGCTGACAGCTTTTTTTGAAACCCAGGTGGTTCCGGCAATCAGGGACAAGTATGGCGATCCTCCTGATGTGGACAAGGACAGCCTTGAAGTACTGCTTTTTACAAGAGTCACGGACTCCAGCAATGTATATAAAGCTTTTTTCGATCAGGTGAACGAACACGACCCCGCTGAAGCCGGGTACAGCAACAGCAATCAGCGTGAAATCATCTATATAGATTATGATTACTTCGTACATCAGTCTGATGAAACCAAGCGGCAGATCGGAGCTGCTTATGTCGAAATGGTGGCCTGGAATTATTGTCCGGACAAGATGCAATTTCTGGTACAGGGCCTGGCGCAGTATTCATGCCTTGTTGTTCAAGAGGGTTATCCCATCTCATTTCTTCAGGCATATTCCAATACATGCACGTCGCTGTTTTCCTCCAGGATTACCAGGGAATTTCTTGGCAAATGCTTCCTGTTCATGAAATATCTCAAGGACAACTTCGATCCTCAAGGCACTCTGCTCAAAACACTGACTCAAACCAAGGAAAAATCAGGGCGAACTGCCATAGAAAGTGCGCTCGGGAAAAAATTCGACGATCTTTATCTGTCATTTTCACAGCTGATTTTCACCAAAGCCAACGATTATTTCCAGAAATGCTGTGCTGTAAGTTATTTTGATTTTCCGATCCAGACAACCGAAATTCTCCTGAAAAGTTATGAACCAATAGGCATCCGGATGAGTCCTTTCTGGCCGGACTGCAGCCTGTTTCTCGAAAACTTTACCGGTAAGAGCAGCGAACTGCGCGGCAGGATGCTCTTTTTTAGAAACGATGTGCTGTATTCATACGCGGACATTCAATACGATGGAGGCGCTCAATTTTCTCCACCATTTGATTTTCAAGCAAATGAAACAGTGTTGATTTTGATGAACTGCCCGGAGCAGGAGGCAGATGCAGACAGGACGTTGAAAATTCTGGTCAGCTTCAGCGAACATGAGTTCACCTATCTCAGCAATCCTATACTCAGGGAGCAGATCTTTCTCTTCTTCAAGGTGAGGGATCAGCTTTCAGGCCTTTCCCTGACTGACCCCGCAGGTACAGTTTCATCCTATCAACTGACTTCTCTTGACGCAGCTACATATTATTCAGCCTTCACAGCCATAGCTGCAGGAAGATATATAGCGACTGTTGCAGGCGAAGACGCCAACCACAACCCGATCTCCAGAAGTTATCAAATCCTGGTAGGTGCTGATGAACTTGACAGCAATCAGATATACTGACATGAGATTGGAACCTTTTAGGTTTATTTCCGTTGTTTTCACTATTTCTCTATTAATTTTCTTCAGCGGCTGTTTTGGCGGGGGCGGAATCGGTGATTATACTGAGACAGTTGATATCCAGTTGAACGACAATGATGGATGGCAGGCATTCATCAAAAATCAGACAGATAAAGCCCAGGTCTATTTTTATCGTCTGCTGTCGGCTGACCCCACTGACAAGATCAAGGACGAAGCTTTCACAGGGCTTGGCTGGTGTGCTCTGAGAAAAGGCACCCTGGATGAGGCGATCGGCTTTTTCAGGAGCATTAAGGCGATGGACGTAGATTCCAAAGTCGGACTGGCCGGAGCTCTCACGAAAAAGGGAGGAACCGCTAATTTCAAGGAGGCCATCGCGCAATTGGAAAGTCTTGGCCTTTCTGATCCTAAAGTGGATCTGAAATCCTCACGGGAACTTCATTACACTTCCGACAATCTCCATGGATTATTGGGTATATTATATATAATCAACGGACAGAGAGAAAAAGGGCTCCAGCAGTTTCAAATAACCTTAACCAGGAAAAACCTGAATTCCTATCTGAAAACCAGGCTTCCTGCTGTGATTGATTTTTTTACGACAAGTATTTGAAAAAAGCAATCCAGACCAAATCCAGACCAGGTTTTAACTTGATTACTGTAAGTTCATGGGATATAATTAGATTAGGAGAATTATTCGCATGAAGCGGAAAGGTTTTACTTTAATCGAAATTGTAGTTTCCACAGTGATCATCTGCCTGCTGGCAAGCATTTCAGTACCGCTCGGAGAAATGATGTTTCAGACCAGCAG
The DNA here is from genome assembly GCA_028687545.1 of Candidatus Wallbacteria bacterium. Taxonomy (NCBI): domain Bacteria; phylum Candidatus Walliibacteriota; species Candidatus Wallbacteria bacterium. The sequence continues at coordinate 1,291 of JAQTZZ010000102.1, read as the reverse complement.
GGCCAGCGAGGTCACCACTACTCTTGACGATTTGCGGCAGTCGCTGGAAGATTACAAGGCGGAGACCGGCCATTATCCACAGATCAGGGAAGGCGAGACACCCATGGATGCGTTGAATCGGACTCTGGTGGGGTCCGGACTCCTGAAAAGCTTCCCTAAAAATCCGGTCACCAATTCCCCCTGGGATTGGGAAATCAAGGATTCAGTCACAGGAAAGTGGAGCAGTATGGACAGTCAGAAAGCAAGGCAGGTATCAATGCCTGACGGTTCTGCCAATCAATATGCCACTGCAGTCTATGTGCCTGTTGCCACTGCGGTTTTCACACAGACTTATTATAATGCTCCCACAGATGTTTATGATATCCGCTTTCCCAAATCGATCGACCTGAAAAAGGACGACGGGACATATTACCATGAATTTTAGCAGCCGTTAAAAATCCTGAACGCAGTGAAGGATTTTGCTACGGCTGCTTATCCCCGAAGCGTCCCAAAGCCGTTGGCTTTGGGATGAGAGCCACTAACAAACGGAGTTTGAAAGTGGCTCTTCACAGCGGAGTGGGATTAGAACTCCGACGACTCGCATGTCTGGACAAGAACCTCTAACAAAAAGAATTTGCAAGAGGTTCTAAGTCCCCGAAGCGCCCCGAAACCTTTGGTTTCGGGATGAGAGCCACTAGCAAAAGTAATTGTAAGTGGCTCTGCACTGCGGAGTGGGATTAGTAACCCTGCACCAAGCACTCCCGAAGCGCCCCAAAACAGATTTTCTTACTGCTCTGGATATGTTAGAATATGATGAAATTGGTTTAAGGAGTGGAGTTGATTAAAATGTTGCTGAACAACCGCCTGGCAGTCTCTCTGGTGGAAATTCTGGTGGTGTCAGTGATAATTTCCATCCTGGCGCTGCTAGCGGTTCCTGCCCCGGGATTCAGCCAGAAAAAGAAGGAAGAACTGCAGGTCAAGTCTACAGTCTCTTTTATCAGGACCGCACTTTATAATTATCAGCAGATGCATTACTGGACCAGAGACATCCTGACCGGCGGGGTTATGCAAGAAATCACGACGCCTGCTTTCCCGGCCTGGGAAAAATACACAAATGAATATCCTCAGCTCACATCTTATGGCATTTCTACGGTTGAAATCCAGACCAACGGAATCAAGTACATGGTGGATCTGCTGGAAGCTTCTTTGCTGAAACCTTCTGATATGGAGATCGACAGACGCAAGAAGGTCCTGGATTCTTCCACCGGTTATTATTACTACAATGTGCCTGACGGGGCTTATTATGCGAAGC
>JAQTZZ010000101.1 GCA_028687545.1 Candidatus Wallbacteria bacterium | reverse complement strand
ACAGACTACGAATTGCGCAGGATGCCTGCCTGTCAGGGCAATCGTCTCCCACAGGAACAGGACCATCGCCAGAAGAGATCCGTAGACAGCTGTGGCCCTGCTGGTGCGCAGGGTATTCACACTAAGAAAGAAAAGTAATAATGTCGGCGAAAGATAGATGAACCAGCGGGAGTCAGACTCGGACATCGTTCCGGAAAATGTCAGGGCTGTGAGCGTGAAATATGCTGTGGGGAATGCAAGGTCAATCGTAAGCGCAGTCATGCTCAGCCATTCCGGAGCCCCAAACCGCCGGATTCCAAGCATTATTCCGAGGGCACAGACGACGACTGCGGTCCAGAATAAAGCAGGTCCCCAGCTGTCCATGACGCCTGACACAGTCATGGCAACACTCAGCACACACATGGCCGCAGCGATTCCGATACGATAGCGTCCGATCAGCAGCTCGGCTTCGGTTCTTGACAGCCGCATCGTTTCCTCGATCTGGTCCTGCGCCAGCCTCGCCACGAAATCCCTGCTCAGAGATTGGGGTGAGTCCAGGCATGTCTGAGATATCCGGTCTTTTTTATCTGCAGTATTCATGACTGTAGTATGCCAGTTCACGGCAGGTTGTTCAATAAGCCTCTTGCAAAGTTGACATCTCCTGTCCATGTTTTCTGTTATCATTCTTTCAAGACCTTCACAAAAGGATTCAGTCAAATGAAAAAGCAAATTGTATGCTCAGACAGAGATCGGGCTGGAGCTGTTCAACTGTGTTAGAAGCTTGGTCAGGAAAGCCGGATAATATATTGTTGAGAAAAAAAAGATGAATATCTCTGATTGCATTGCCAAAGGCAGAACTGCTGAACTGTTCGACCTTCCGGAAGGTCGTGTTCTGAAACTGTACTTCAGCACTTTTCATCGCTCAACAGTGGAGAAAGAGTTCCGGAATACTCTTGCGGTTCACAAAGCTGGACTGCCTGTGCCATTCCCCCATGAGATCATCGTGAAAAACGACAGGTACGGGATTGTGTACGAAAAAGTCAACGGTAAGATCATGACTGAGCTCATGCAGGAAACTGGCATACAGCTATGGATATCCCAGTTCGCAGACCTGCACAGAAAAATCCATAGACAAACTGATCTCAAAAACCTGCGCATTCTGAGCCACAAGCTGACTGAAAACATCCAGTCCGTCGATTTTCCGGAGAGAGCGTCAAAACTTCGGCTGTTGAAAATGCTGTCTCTGCTGAATCACGGAGCGTCTCTTTGCCACGGGGATTTTCACCCTGGCAACATTATTGTTTCGCAGCCTGGCCCTGTAATCATCGATTGGACGGATTGCTCCATAGGGAATCCGATGGCAGATGTGGCGAGAACAGTCATACTCATCGAGGAATCCGGATGCCTGAGCGATGAATCTGCCAGACAGCTCTGCAGTGATGCGATCACAGGATATCTTGAAGAGTATTTTCAGGATCCGGAGCCGCCACCGGAGCTGGAAAAATGGAAGATCCTGATCTGTGCAGCCAGGATTTCAGAAGGCCTGGATCAGAAAACAACTGAATGGCTGCATGGCAAAGTCAGGAACGGCTTGGGTTCCTGTGCATTAGTGTAGTGCCCGATCAAGGACTGCAGGAGGCTTGTTTATGACGATCTATGAATTCGATGCCGTGATTCTGAAGCACGATGAGATCGATGCCGCTTTCATTGAATTCCCCTATGATGTGGAAAAAGAGTTCGGCACTAAAGGCCAGGTCAAGATTCTGGCGACTTTTGACGGCTGTGCGTATCGAGGTTCCCTGGCGAAAATGGGGCATGCCTGCCACTGCCTCGGATTGACGAAAGTGATCCGGAGCAGAATCGGCAAGCAGCCTGGCGAAACCATCCATGTTGTCATAACCAGAGACGACCAGCCTCGTGAAATTGAAATCCCTGATGTTTTCATGGAAAGGCTCAGCAGCAGTCCTGAAGCCAGAAAGCTCTTTGACAGCCTCTCCTTTACAAACCGCAAAGCTTACGTCCAGTGGATTATCTGCGCCAAAAAGGAAGAGACCCGCAGCAGGAGAACCGATGACTCGATCAGACTTCTTCTGAAAGGCATTAAAAGTCCTCGATGAATACTCAATGAGTTTACATGTGCCCCAAATGCTTGAAATCAATCCGGATAGAGTATGGCAATCCCTGGAAATCAGAGTAATTGAGCAGCGGACTGCTGCCCAATTTGAAGGGTTGGACATACTTTTGCGAAGTAACTCATCTGAACTGCGTTATTTCTGTTCGTGTGCAATGTCTTGAAAATCATGAATCTCATCTTCATGTTCCGGGTTGTTAGGCCTGACAATCAGCGTTTGGTCCAAGACTTGGCAATATTCAATGCTCTCTTTTTTGTTCAAGGGGTGACTTCTGAAGTCCCCTGATTGCTTGCTTCTACTGTGCCGCGCGGGGCACTCATCCTGCCGTCATTTTCAGCAGGCCCGATGTCTGCACCTTTGCCGAGCGCATCCACAATCCTGTTGAACGCAGGATCAAGTTTACTCTCATATTCAGGCAGCTGGTCTGCGTAAGCGTAAAAATTACTGATCTCTTTACCGTCGAAATTAGCTCTGATAATGTCCAGGATCGCCTGATCCGACAATTCCTGTGCTTTAAGAGCTCCTTTAATGGTGGCATGGATTTTCATTTGAGGGGTGCTTGAACCAAGATTGATCCCGCTTCCAAGCGACGGCTTGAATTTGGTGTCCAGCCAGCCGGAAAATTTACTGGCGGCCCAGTCCCAGGCACCCTTAGCGGCAGGCTGCCCTTTTTTTAATGGTTTAGCCTGAACTGCCATCTCAAGACCCATTATTTTGATCAGTCCTTCCGGAGAATTGTTGACCACTTTGTAATGCTTGATGAAATCCACGACCTTGTCCGAATCAGTCTGCAACACTTCCACGGCTTTGTCGATCGGCAGTTCTTCCCAATTATAGGTATCTCCTGCCAGAGGTTCGATCACGTCCTTGACCAGGTCGAAGTCCCTGAACCCGTCCTGCTTGCCTACACCTTTTTCTGCATAAGCATTAAAGCAGAACAGCAAAAACAGGGGAAACAGAATTTTCAGCATGTTCCACTCCTATTATTCATTCACAGGAAAACTAAAAACCAAGTGCAGTTTCAACAGCTTTCACAGAATAATCGTCAGCTGACGAAAACATATTGACCACTGTACGTTTTTGAGCACCGTTAAGCCCTGCTCTTTTGACGATAAATTCCACGCCTTTAGCTGCATTCTCAACAGTCACACCCTTCTGCTGACATTCGCACAGAAATTTTTCAATCAGCATTTTCACAGCTCCGGTAGTTGCACTGGCATTGACACCGCCTGCTGGATTGATCGTGTTCTGATCCCAGACACTTGGCTCATCGCCCTTGCCTCTGAGCTTTTCCTTTGCAGGTTGCGCTTCCTGATTGTCCTCAGTGGTGATTTCGCTCAATTCAGAATCTTCAAAAAACGGGACCCAGTCTTTAGACGAGATATTCTTCTCTCCCCTGGTTGTGCCTTCTGCGGGAAAGAAATTGGGATAATACTTAAATGCCTGGCCCAGAGCCGCGTTCCGCGCCCATTTATTCATATCATCCATGGGAATCGTTTCATAATAGTTAAGCACTTTCTGGTAAGCTTTCATGGCTGTATCTTTGGTGGCGCAAGTCTGCATGATCAGCTGTTTCAGCGTGAATCCACCGGCATAATTGATTTTGCCTTCATTCCTGTAATCATCTGCCGCCTTGGTCAGGTCAACAGGAGCGTTTCCGTCTTTCTTGCCCTGGAACTTGCTGTTACTGTCCGCAGAAACCACACCATCCGCATAAAGGGTAGTAAAAGCAAGGAAAAGAAACGCCAGAAAAATACTTTTTGTCACAGTCCACCTCCATGAATGGTTACAGATAATTTCAGATCAGATAAAATATACCATAATCCGGTTGTTTTATCATTATTATTTTCGCCTGACAGTTCTTCTGTTATCATGGATTCAGATGAAAATAATGAAACGCGCTTTTGTGCTTCCAGTGGTCCTGGTCCTGCTGCTAGTGTTGTCTATGCTCGGATTATACCTGAACCGCACGGCAGCAAGGGAATATGTCTTCACCTACCGCAGCGCAGACCATCTGCGCGCCCTGTATCTGGCTCAGGGTGTGATTCAGGCAACCCTGGCCCAGGTAGAAAAACACATGAATCTGGAGCTGAGGCCTTTTTTCGCTTCCGACAAAGCCGCGAAAGGCATGATTTCCAAGTGGACTGATCTGGATCAGGAATTCGGCACTGCAGTGAATGACCTGACCGACAGCCTGAATCAGAGCGACGGGTCAAACATCATCGACGAAGGTGAATTCAAGGTAGCCAAACTGGATGCTTCCCTGTCCGAATCCAGGCTGCTCAATGACCAGGGAACTGGTTATGGAGACCGCACCCGCAGGTTATCCATTACTGCCACGATCGAGTACCAGGGAGCAGGTTCTCTGAGTAAATCGCTCTCCTTCCAGAAGAAAATCACCCAGTGCTTTGACGTCAAGGTTGCAGATGTGCGTCCTGCGGGGAATCAATATGTCCTGATGGTCTCCAAAGTGAGAAATCCGCAGGCTGAATTCAACGACCGCGGAGGACATCTGTTCGTCAGTTTCCGCGACAAACTGGGGGAGAGCCTTGGAATCTCCATCGGTCAGCCTGCCCTGATCGATCTGTATGGCGAATATTTTCAGCATGACGACTGGGAACGCTTCAGGAAACAGAAGGAATATGATCTGCACTCCGGGGATACCAATTCACCTCATTCCCTGATTCCAGGCTGGGCAGAAAAAAACGATCCTGGTCCGATTACCCCTAAGGGTAATTTTGTGGCAGACAATGAACCCTGGCACAGCAAACCGACTGACCTCAAACAACCCGGCCGTTCCACCCTGAACCGTTTCGACTGCGCCAAGCCGGACATGAGCGAAAAAAAATTCGGCGGAAGCGTACCTCATTCAAAAGGCTGTCAGAATGGAAAATCTCTCCTGGATACAGGGGGAGGAATCAACCTGGAAGGGACTGGCTCGGATTGCAACGCACCTGGCATCGACTTCCTGCCCCTCAAGCATCCTTTGACAGAAAGCAAACTGTTTTTCAACTGCGGCCTGCAATCAGGCCGCACCCATCTTTTTTACGAAAACTGCCGCATCCCCTCGCCAATCTTCGGAGAAGTGCGCAAGAAATGGCAGGCCAA
>JAQTZZ010000100.1 GCA_028687545.1 Candidatus Wallbacteria bacterium | reverse complement strand
ACCGATAAGTCGTGCGAAATGAAGAGCATGGTCAGATTCATTTCTTTCTTCAGATCATTCAGCAGGTTGATGATCTGCGACTGCACTGACCCGTCCAGCAGGCTCACAGGTTCGTCGGCGATGATGAATTCCGGCCTTAAAATCAGGGCCCGCGCAATGCAGACACGCTGCTGCTGCCCGCCAGAGAGCTCTTTGGGATAGCGCCGCAGATAGTCAGGTGACAGGCCTACCCTGCCGAGCATTTCAATGATCAGCTGCTCGCGGTCTTTGGCATCGTAATTGCCGTGTATCATCAGAGGCTCTTCCATGATTTTCCGGATTTTCAGGCCCGGGTTGAATGAAGCGTAAGCGTTCTGGAAGATCATCTGCATCTTGCGGCGATACGGGAACCAGCCGTCCCTGTCCTTATGCAGCAGCTCATATTTAGACTTGAAAATCCTGAGTTCCTCGGATTCGCCGCCTGTGCGCAGCGGTTTCTGGGCGAGCTCCTCGATCCGCTGGAATTCCTCGGGCTGCAGGCCGTAATAAAACTCCCCGCTGTCCAGAGGAAACAGCTTCAGCATGCCTTTAGCAAGCGTGGATTTTCCGCAGCCGGATTCGCCGACCAGGCCTAGAGTTTCTCCCCTCAGCAGATCCAGATTCACATCGCGCAGGGCTGTCACCTGCTCGTTTTTCGCTGAAAAGAAAAAGCTTTTCCGAACTGTATAGGTTTTACTGAGTTTCAAAAGCGAGAGCAGTTTCTTCATTTCTCTCCTGAAGCCAGCCAGCAGCAGGCGAAATGCCCTGGATTCACTTCGAATTCAGGCGGGCTTTTTTTGCGGCAGATATCCATCACCCGCTCGCATCTGTCCGCGAATCTGCAGGACTCGGAATAGCTGAAGATGTCCGGGATGTTCCCAGGTATGGTGTTGAGCCGTTCCAGCCTGCGGGTAATGCGGGGCAGCGAATCGATCAAGCCCCTGGTATAGGGGTGGAAGGCATTCGAAAACAGGGTGTTCATGGCGATCTTTTCCACGATCTCGCCTGCATACATGATGTGGACTCTGTCAGCCATCTGCGAAAGTATGGCCAGGTTGTGCGTGATCAGGATGATGGAATTATTGAGTTCATTCTTGACCCGCAGCAGCAGGTCTATGATCTGAACCTGCAAGGTCACGTCAAGGGATGTGGAAGGTTCGTCAGCGATCAGGAGCGATGGTTTTGTGACAATCGCGAGTGCGATCATCACCCGCTGGGCCATGCCTCCGCTCAATTGATGCGGGTAATAGGAAAGCTTCTTCTCAGGTTCGGACAGCCCCACTTTTTCCAGAGTTTCAAGCGCGAGGAGCCGTGCCTTGCGCTCAGACATTTTCTTATGACAGCGGATGGTCTGGAACATGTGCTGTCCCACGTTGAACACAGGATTCAGAAACGAGACAGGATCCTGGAAGATCATGGAGATTTCCGAACCACGCAATTCGCGCAGGAAATGCTCGGGCATTGTCATCAGGTCTTCAGACCTGAAGCGGACATAGTCGGCAGTGACCTGGGCCGGAGACTGCAGCAGCCTGACCATGGACATGGCAGTCACGGTCTTGCCTGAGCCTGATTCGCCAGCGATCCCAAGGACCTCGCCTTTGTCCAGGTCAAAAGACACGCCTGAGACTGCGGACCCCATGCCTGTCGATCCCGCGAATCTGGCGGTCAGATTCTTCACTTCCAGCAGTTTGTCCATTTTAATCCCTGGCTTGATCCAGGCTCCATTTTTCAATGTTATAAAAGAAATCCCCGGGACCAGGATCGATGTTCCTGACCCTGCCGTTGATGCCGTACAGCACCTTCGGATGATAGAGAAACAGTACAGGCAGATCTTCCTGAAGTATTTTCTGCATCTGAGCGTAGATCCTGATCCGCTCGGTCTTGTCCAGACTGATTCTGCCCTGGTCGAGCAGCTTGTCCATTTCCGGATTGCTGTAGCCGAAGAAGTTGAAACTTCCCCTTTCACTGGCGGAATAAAAGGCGGCTGCGACATCGTCAGGGTCAGGATTGGGGGCAAGCGCGATCAGGATCATGTCGTAATTTTTCTGGGGCAGAATGTTGCTGACCACGTCATTCCAGTCCAGGGACCTGATGTTGACTCTGATCCCGAGTTTTCTGAGATTGTCGCGCACCATCAGGGCCACCAGCTCACGCTCATGGTCGCCCCTGTTGATGATCAGAGTGAAATTGAAGACTTCCCCTTTGCGTGCGAGCAGACCATCCGAATTTTTGGCAAAACCTTCGTCTGCCAGAAGTTTCTCCGCCATTTCCAGGGAATAGGGGTAGGGCTTGAGTTCACTGTTGTAAGCCCAGTGTCTCCTGGTGAAGGGGCCGCTGGCTTCCTCGCCCATCCCGAGCAGCACTCCTTCGATGATCTGGTTGCGGTTGATGGCATAATTGAGAGCAGTTCTGACATTTTTACTGGCAAAGAGCGGGTGCTTGAGGTTGAATCCCAGCAGGCTGAAAGCCGCGGAGTCAAAGGCGTACTTGGAGATGGCGGCCTGCTGCTTGTCACTGCCCCAGTTGGTGTAGTATTGTTCGGCCCTGAGCGGCATCACGTCGATCTTGCCCTGCATCAGTTCGAAGAACAGGATCGTGCTGTCAGGAATCACCTGATAGACGAAGCGGTCCAGATAGGGCCGGCCTTTGAAATATAAAGGATTGGCGATCAGATGCAGCATTTCCCCGGGCTCCCATGACACGAACTGGAAAGGGCCTGTCCCTATCGGCGACTGGTTGAAACTGGATGTTTTAAGATCTTTTCCAAGCAGCAGGTGCGAGGGAATAATCCTGAGAGTGAACAGGTCAAGCATGGCTGCATACTTCCGTTTGAAAAAGAAAGTCAGCTGGTGTTCGGAAAACTTCTCCACTTTGTCGATCACTGAATACTGGTCTGTAAAAGGATACGGCCCCTTGCACATCTCCTGATAGGTGAAGACCACGTCATCTGCAGTCAGGGCCTGGTTGTCGTGCCATTTCACACCTTTTTTCAAGTTGAAGCTGATCTTCAGGCCGTCTTCAGAGATCTGATATGATTCGGCCAGGTCTTTTTCCAGTTCCCAGTTGTTGTTGTAGCGCAGCAGCCCATTGAAAATCAGCCTGATCACTGTATCAGAGGCGTCGTCCATGTAGAGCAGCGGATTGAGAGTGACAGGTTCCTTGATCGAGCCTGCCACCAGGGTGCCGCCGTATTTGGGAGGTTTCGGAATTGTCTTGGCCGGTTCTTTTACGGGTTCGATAACTGCTTTCTGGCCGCTCCCGCAGCCCTGACAGAGGAACAGTAACAAAAGAATGCAGAGCAGTCTTTTCATCATTCCGCCTTAATATTTCTGAAGCTTTTTGGGGACATACCATTTCTCTAAATTGTAATAAATACCGGAAGGAGCGACCTTGATCCCGTGGATGCGGTTGTCGACAGCCACGATGGCGTCAGTCACGTAGAGGAAGGTATAAGGCTGATCTTCATGGATAATTGAGTGCAGCTTATGATAGATCTGCTTGCGCAGCTCCAGGTCAAATGTGGTGCGTCCCTGTTCCCAGAGCCTGTCTGCTTCTGGATTGATGTATGACATGTAATTGTTGCCGTTCTTGCCGGCCGGCATATCCGGAATCTGGGATGAATGCCAGATGCTGTAATGGTCCGGATCGAGTCCCTGCGACCATCCCAGAATCATGGAGTCGAAATTCTTGTCGTCGCACATTTTCATCAGAACAGTCCATTCCACCTGTTCGATTTTCACTTCGATCCCGATGCTTTTCCAGCAGTCCTGGGTAAGCTGGGCGATCAGCTTGAATGTCTGCTTGCCGTTCGGAATGGAGAGCGTAAACGAAAATCTGCGGCCATCCTTTTCCAGGAAGCCGTCATTGTTGGAGTCAGACCACCCGGCTTCAGCGAGAAGTTTCCTGGCTGCTGCAAGGTCATAGGGGAGAGGCTTGATGGACTGGTCATAAGCCCAGTCTGTCGGAGCGAACGGACCTGAGAGTGTCTGACCGTGACCAAGCAGTACATTATCGATGATGGCCTGGCGGTCAGTAGCAAGAGTCAGAGCTTTCCTGACACGCTTATCTGAAAAAACGGGATTCAGAAGGTTGTAGCCGATATAGGTGTAAAACGAAATCGAAGGATAGGTGTAGATATTGAATCTGGACAGGAATTCCCTTGATTTGGCCTGCTTTTCGTAACGTTCGGGGTCCAGGCCCATGGTGTCCAGCTCGTTCCGCTTCAAGGCCAGGAAAGCCATAGTCTCGTCAGGGATAATCTTATAGACATAGCGGTTGATGTATGGCTTGCCGTCGAAATACTTGTCGAATGCTTCCAGCCGGATCTGCTCGTCAGGCGTCCATTCCACGAACTTATAGGGGCCTGTGCCGATCGGCTGCTTGTTGTATTTGGAAGTGTTGATGTTTTCCTTCTCAAAAATATGTTTGGGAATGATCCCGATGCTCCAGCGGACCAGGGCCGGAGCGAATGGTTCCTTATAATGCATTTTGACTGTGTATGGATCTACGATTTCAAAGGAATCGATCAGGATAAAATTGTCCCTGTCAGCAGTCTTGGTAGCTGGATCCATGATCTTGTCATAGGTGAATTTCACGTCTGCTGCGGTGAAATCCTCGCCGTCATGCCATTTCACGCCTTTCCTGAGATAAAACGTGATCAGCTGGCCTCCGGCAGAAACTTCAAAGCTGGATGCCAGGTCTCCCACCAGTTCCAGATTCTGATTCCGCTTCACCAGGCCGTTATAAACCAGGCTGATGATGTCTCCTGAGGGTGAGTCTGTATAGATCAGGGGATTGAGTATCACAGCGTCTGAAAGGGCATGTTCGATCAGGGTGTCACCATAGGCGGGAGAAAGATCAAGATCCAGATTTTCCGTTGCAATAGTAGTGGTTTCACTGACTTCCCCTGTCCCGGGCTGGGCTGATCCGGACGGGGTATCAGCTTTGTTGCTGCCGCAGCCGGCAGTGAAAAAAATCATGAAAATACAGATCAGTTGAGATAATTTCATAATTAACTCTCTCTGGTTTTTTAGAGAATAACAGAATTACTGACTGGATTCAATGGGGGGAAAGTCGGATTTCAGGGAAGAAATTTATAGGGATTCACCTGTCTGCCCTGCTGCAGGATTTCAAAATGCACATGCGGACCCGTGGAATTTCCGGTGGAGCCGATGGGCCCGATCCGCTGACCCTGCTTGAGCTACTGCCCCCTCTTAAAAAGGCTGTTCTCAAGA
>JAQTZZ010000099.1 GCA_028687545.1 Candidatus Wallbacteria bacterium | reverse complement strand
AATGACGGCGAAGTTGCTGCTCTGGCAGGCTCCATGGCCCTGAAAGACAACTCGGTTCTGGGTATTTCCATGGGCACGAGCCTCGCATCCGGTTATGTGACCCCTGAAGGCAACATCACCTCCTGGCTCAATGAACTGGCCTTTGTGCCTGTCGACTATCGGAATGACGCACCTGCAGACGAATGGTCAGGTGATAAAGGTTGTGGAGTGCAGTATTTCTCCCAGCAGGCTGTCGGCAGGCTCGCTTCTAATGCAGGTCTCGAATTTCCGGAAAAAATGCCCCTGCCTGAGCGCTTGATCGAAGTGCAGAATCTGATGAGAAAAGGCGACAAGAAGGCAATCGCCATTTTCCGCACGATCGGAGTCTTTTTCGGCTATTCCCTGGCTCATTTCGCTGATTTCTATGATTACAGGAACATGCTGGTGATGGGGCGCGTTACCTCAGGTGCTGGCGGAGATTTGATAATCGAATCAGCAGGCAAGGTTCTGGCGGAGGAATTCCCGGAACTTTCCATCAACCTGACTACACCTGACGAAAAGAGCAAGCGCCACGGCCAGGCTATCGCAGCAGCCAGCCTTCCGAAAACCAATCTCAAGCCGGCTAAAATCGAAGGGGAGATGTAATGAAATTTCATAGACCTGAAGCGGATATATTCGTACCAGACGGAACAGATGCCGAACAGGCTCTCAGCAGGACAACTCATCTCTGCATCTGCGCCCATCAGGACGATATGGAAATTTTTGCCTTCCACGGCATTCTGGAATGCTTCAACCGCAAAGATTACTGGTTCACCGGAGTAGTCCTCACCGACGGCGCTGGAAGCGCCAGAAGCGGCGAATACGGTCAATACAGCGATCAGGAGATGCAGAAAGTCAGATTCAGGGAGCAGCGCAAGGCAGCCCAGATCGGCGAATATTCTGCTCTGATTCAGTTGCTGCACCCGAGTTCTGCCGTCAAGGACAACAACAACCGGCAGGTTGTGGAAGACCTGCTGGAAATACTCAAACTGGCGAAGCCGAAAGTAGTTTACCTTCACAATCCGGCAGACAAGCACGACACCCATGTGGCCACGCTCAGCAAGGCAATCACCGCTCTGCGCAGCCTCTCCCCCGGCTATCTGCCCGACCAGGTGTTTGGCTGCGAAGTCTGGCGAAACCTGGACTGGGTCTGCGACGAAGACAAAGTGGTCCTGCCTGTAGACGGGCATCAGAACCTCTCTGCCGCACTGCTCGGTGTGTTCGATTCCCAGATCGCCGGAGGCAAGCGCTATGACCTGGCCACTGAAGGCCGCCGCCTTTCCAATGCCACCTATTTTCAGTCCCATGAAACTGACACAAACACTGCTTTAACCTATGCCCTGGACCTGATGCCTCTGCTTTTGGATAAAAACCTGAAAATGTCGGATTTTGTTTCAACTCAAATCAGAAAATTTGAACAGGACGCCAGAAATCGAGCGGATAAATTCAACTGAGGTGAAGTAATGGAAATCATCATCCATCAGACCCCTGAAGCAGCAGCAGAACGCAGTGCACGAATCGTTTCCGATCTGATCCGCAACAAGAATGATGTTGTACTTGGCCTGGCCACAGGAAGCACTCCGCTCGCTTTCTACAGGAAGCTGATCGAACTTCACAAAAAAGAAAAACTGTCATTCAAGCGCGTGCGCACCTTCAATCTGGATGAATATGTGGGAATTCCGGCCACCCATCCCCAGAGCTTCAGATACTACATGGAGGAAAATCTCTTTAAGCATATTGACATAGTTCCTGAAAACACACATGTGCCGGATGGAATGATGGAAAACCCCATGCTGTCCGGACCAGCATATGAAATGCTGATCAATGAAGCAGGCGGGATCGATCTGCAGATCCTGGGAATTGGTGCTAATGGCCATATCGGTTTCAATGAACCCACTTCGAGTCTCAGTTCAAGCACCAGGGTCAAAACCCTGACCAAAAAGACACTCTCTGAAAACAAGCGTTTTTTCAAACCTGATGAGTTCCAGCCTTTCCTGGCCATTACCATGGGGATTGCCACGATCATGGAAAGCCGCAGAATTCTGCTTCTCGCTACTGGTGAAAAAAAAGCCGAAGCTGTGGCTGCCACTATCGAAGGTCCGATCAGCTCCATGTGTCCGGCTTCAGTGCTCCAGTGGCATCCCAAGGTTTCCCTGATCCTGGACAGCCAGGCTTCAAGCCTTCTCAAACATACTGAATATTACAAGTTCGTGCTGTCACTGCAGGATGGACTGACAGAAAAATTCGGAGACCCGAGATAAGCGATCAGGAGGAATCATGAAAATTGCCAGCATCCTGCTTTGCATTTTGATTCAGTACTGTGTTCAAGCCATCACTTTACCTGACGTGCCTTTAGTGATTCCAGCGAGCATCTGGAAGCAGAGCCAGGATTCGGGCTATATCTGCGAAGGGATCAGAAAAAACATCAGGCCTGGCGACAGTTTTGTTACAGACGGCTTGATTTTGAGAGTAGTAAAAGTCGATCAAGAGAATGCCCTGCTGCGGCTCACAAAAAATGGCGTGATCGATTGCAGGACTGCTGCGGCCATGACTGCTTTCAACTGGGGGGGTTACCACATTTCAGTGCTGGCTGTCAGCAGCAGCCTGGTGGAGTTCGAGATCTGCCGGGCGGATGAAGTACCCCTGGAGGTCCTCGACTTGAAAAGCGCAGGGTACGCCGGGCAGAGGGCCCGCATCCTGCATGAAATCGAGCGGATCACCCTGCATCACTGCGGAGACGCCAAGCCAATGGCCTTTAACGAGAATCCATTTAAGAAGCTCAGAAATCTGAGGACCTGGGGCCTGCGGGATAAGAACTGGTGGGATGTGCCTTATCATTTTCTGATCACTCCTACAGGAATCATCATTGAAGGCCGGGATTACCATTTTATGGGCGAAACCAGCACTCTTTACAATCCAAAAGGTCATCTGCTGATCAGCGCGATGGGCAATTACGACATCCAGAAACCGACCCCTGAAACCCTGCAGGCCATCATCGACCTGATCGTCTGGGCTGTCGTCAGATTCAACGTACCTCTCGACCAGATCAAGGGGCATCTCGACTATACAAAAGACACCACCTGCCCTGGAGACAATCTTTATCCTTACCTGAAAGACGGAACAATCCTGAAGGGGGTAAAGAAAAAGCTGGGGCTTTCCGATTAACGTTTTCCGGTTGTTCCGAAGCAGTCAAATTCCCTTGCAAATCACCATAATTTTGGGTATAATTAGATTTGTATAGAATATAAGAGTATGGAGTAGGGAGGGAGTATGCAAAAGATCATAGTTTCAATTTTATTTCTTTTTATTTTTTCCAGAGCCATCCATTCCCAGGACACAAATTTATCGGCAGAATCAGATCCTACCAGGCAATGGCTTTACCCTGAACAGGGCTTTTCCCTGAATCTGGACTCAACACATCTTATCAATTTCATTGACGTCACCTGGAACGATGCGGGTGGAGCTGCCAAAGGAACTCTCTTCCTGGACGGCAGATCGTACGGAACCCGTGATATAGGCAACAGCAACATAGAACGCTGGCCCATCAACGCCCAGGCTTCCAGACTGGAAATCCGGGTCAGCTTCGACGTAGCTCAGGTCCTTAATGTCTATGTGGATTACAATCTGAATTTTCCAAACCCGGTTTTCCAGCCCAAGCTGGCCTTTGAACCATCCAATGGAATGCTGTTCGGAGCCTATACCAATGACAACGAATGGCAGGACCTGCTGAACTGCTCCGGAAAAATCCCGGCCCTGCGTGAAACTTACATTGATTTTCCAGCCACTCCTTTTGACAACCGCCAGGATCATCCCGAACAATCCATTTCCAAAATCGGTTTTGGAAACCCGGCCAGCACTCCTGTGATTGCCTGGCTCCCACAGCAGTATCTGCAGCAGATCACAAGCGGAAGCCTGGACAACTATATCCGCGAGCAGGCCAGAGTCAGCAGAATGTTCAGCCGTCCGATCTTCCTGCGGTTCGGTCCCAAGTGCAATGATCCAAGCGTGGCCTGGACCGGAAACCCTGAATTATATAAAGCGGCTTTCCAGCATGTTTATTATATTTTCATGCAGGAAGGGGCAGCTAATGTGGCATTCATCTTCTCAGCAGTTTACGACCGGAACGGACAGAACAGCTGGCAGGCTTACTATCCGGGAGACCAGTTCGTGGACTGGGCTGGCCTTGATGTTTACAACCGCCCTGACAATCCCCTGCTGCTCGATCAGATGCTGGATGCGTTTTACAACGAGTATTCAGGCCGGAAACCCATCATGCTCACAGAGATGGCCTGCTCAGAGATAAGCTCTCAGCCGGATAACAAAGCCTGGTGGATCAATACAGCCTTCTACAACCTGAAAACCAAGTATCCCCGCGTCAGAGCGTTTATCTGGTTCAATGCAGTCGGAGACCAAAACTGGAAAGTATCCTCCTCTCCAGTTGCGCAGAAAGTATTCCATGACGTAATGGCAGACCCTTTCTTCCTGAGCCAGGTCACAGGTGCAACTCCTCCAGCGCCCCCGAACCCCTACAATCCATATAATCCTAGCCCATACAACCCCAATCCCTATAATCCCAATCCATACGCACCGAATCCATACAATCCTAATCCATACAATCCTAATCCATATAATCCTAATCCGTACAATCCTAATCCATATAATCCATATCCGAATCCTTATCCATACAATCCAAATCCAAGTCCTAATCCTTATAACCCGAATCCTGTTCCCAATCCTAATACTTCTGAGACTCCGCTCACTCCATACACTCCACCAAGCCCCTACAGCCCTTCAGTCCCGATCCAGCCCAACGACCCAGGCCAGCCGACTCCTACTCCTTCTCCTACACCTGGACCAGTCAATCCCAATCCAAATCCTAATCCATTGCCGCCTAACCCTAACCATCCCGTTACTCCGCATTGATAAACGCTCCTAATAAAAAACCCGCCTGAGAGCGGGTTTTTTTACTGTTGAAATGCTTTGCTCTTTACTTTTTCAATCCTGCGATCAGTAAACCATGATTGTAGCCATTGTCCCGACTCGGCAGCGGTTATATTCTATATACATGAATCCGCCTTCTCCCCACTGCTTTCCCCCTGAATGTTTCAGGATCCAGCATCCATGGGTTCCCTTTGTGTCGTCCCATCCCACCAGCATCACTGCGTGATTAGGTTTGACCATGGGCAGGGTTTCGTGATTGTAAACACCGCCGCTGTAAAATCCAAAGGTGTCGTCTGCCACCACACCGCAGCCTACAGGTCCGTATTGCATGATAGCCTGCTTGATCACTTCAACCTGTGGCGGTGAATTGAGACTCAGGCTCAGGTATTTCCAGTCTCTGATCTTATAAGGTCTCTGCAGATCCT
>JAQTZZ010000098.1 GCA_028687545.1 Candidatus Wallbacteria bacterium | reverse complement strand
TTTTCATGCGATTGAGCCTGTTGCGGATACCGGTCAGGCCTGAGGAAATCCCGGGCCTTCCTGAATCAATGCGCAAAAAAACCCTGGGTAAGTTTCTGGACACCTTCCTGCTTGAACACAATCAGGTTGGACTGATTGAACTGCATAGCCTTCTCAAGGAGCATGCGGCACGCCATCTGGATGATCCCAGGAGGAGCAAGCTGCAGCTGGAGATCGCTGATTTCTTTTTCCGGAAAAAGAGCGCTTCGATCACTGATCTGAAAGAGGCATACTATCACTATCAGGGTTCAGAAGAACCTGAAAAATCCGTAGACGTGCTGCTTCGCCTGTGTGATGAATTGCAGCTCATGGGATCTGAAAGTGGAAATGCCATGCACCTGATCAGCGGTATTCTTCAGACTTCCGCTCAGCGGCCCCTGGGACTTTCAGGATGCACAGCCATAGAGTTCGTCGATGGAGTTCTGCAGACAGGCAATGATTATCGCACACAGGAATTGCTGCGGGCCAAGACAGAACTCCTGATTTATCAGAAAAAGTTTTCTGAAGCTGAGAAGGCTTTGAAGGATATCTCGGGCAAAGCAGTCCGCAGTTTTCTGAATGCGAGGATAGTCTGCGAAAGCGGGACCAGTGAAGCCAGAGCAACTCTGGAATCACTGCTCTTAGGAAACCCGGCTGACAGGGAAAAATACGAAATACTGATCAGACTGGCAGTGATCTGCAACTCACAGGGGGATTTTCTCTATTCCACGAACTATTTTCAATCACTCAAGACCGCTAAAAACCTGAATTCATACCCACTGCTGCAGGCCTGGTTTTTCAGGGAATATGCAGGTTTCCTTGCAGGCTGGGGCGATGTTGTGCACGGTTTGGAGTCAGTCAGGGCTGCAGAGAGTATTTACAGAGAATACAGCGCCATGTATCCCATGGCCTTGACCATTCATATCCAGGCCTGCCTGCTCTCTGACCTCCAGGAATACGAAAAGGCCCTGGAACTCCTGGCCCGCTCCAGTGTCATCAGACGCGAACTCAAAGATTACCGCGGCCTGGCAACGGATCATAATATCAGAGGAGATATCTACTTCCTGCAAGGGAAAATCAAAGAGGCTGTCCGTGAGAAACAGGAAGGCTTGACAATCTGTCATCACTGCAATCTGATCTACATCCAGGCAGTGATCCATAATTCGCTGGGAGAGATTTTTACCCGGGAGGGAAACTGGGATGAAGCAGAGACTGATTTCAAAACCGCCTTGGATCTTCTCACCAGGATCGACGAGCCAGGCTTATCTTCAAGAGCCAAACTGAGTTATTCCCAGTATCTGCTGATCAGGGGCAGGACTCAGGAAGCGCACAAAATTCTGGCCGAACTGGCAGGATTTGCTCAAAACTTCCAGCCAAGGGTCCTGGCAGGATTGTATTTTTTCCGTTCTCTGATCTTTGGAATGGAAGGAAATCAGTCTGAAACAGACAGCTGCTGGTCGAAATACCTGGAAAGCATCGGGAAACTGCCTGTTCAGGCACAGGAAAAGCTTAAATCCGACTTTCAATGGTATGCTGATAGAATTTCCTGCAGAAAAAGCGATTGCTCTTTCATACTTCTGTGCAACGGCAGCCGGAAAGAAATTGGGGAGCAGGAGATTTCCGAAATCCGCTCCAGAAAAAACAAGTACGAATTTTTCTCGGATTTCGACTTGAGGGAACTGTGGATCGATGGCAAGGAGATCACCTTTTTCAATAAAAGAGTGCTTGTACCCCTGTTGTTTCTGTTTGCCAGCGAACCTGGCATGATCTTTAAACCTGCAGAGATCTTCCCAAAGGTCTGGGAACGCAAATATGATGCTGAAACCGATGGCAGCACTTTCAGGATGACAATCGCCAGGCTGCGTTCCGCACTCGGTGACGACGAGCGGGAACGATTCATCAGATTTTCCACAGATGCCGGAGGATATCAGTTCAACGACCAGACTTCGTATTGCGTGATCTTTCCCCATGGTCATCAAATCCATCAGGAAAAAACCTGAAATTCTTTTATTTGAAACAGGTTGAAACAAGATGAAACAGGATGAAGCAGAATGAAACTTCCCAATCCAGCGGTTCGGATGAATAATTAGTCTATAAAAGAATCTTGCAGAAGTCTAAGTGGGGAGGATGGAGTATGAAAAGGACTACAATTCTATTACTGGTATTAGCAGCGGCGATTGCCGCATTTTCAGGGGTTCAGGACTGCACAACCACTTTCGCAGGCAAGGCTTTTGTCACAGTGGCTGACAGAAATAGCGAATATGAAGCGATCCGAGTCGACAACTCCACTGGTAGAGTAAACAGTCTGGATGATGCCAGGGCTGCAGCAATGGAGTGTTTTTCAAAAACCAGGGCGCTGGCTCTGAAAACTGCGGAACTCACCTGGCGGCTTTCAGAAGAAGATCTGATTATAACAGGACATCCTTCAATTATCGTGACCAGGACCAAGGGGAGAACTGGTCAAAACGGTTATTGCAAAGGTACAGTGGAAGTTGCGTTTGAGATCGAATTTTCAGTTGACAATGGAAACCATGAAACCCTTTCAATGGTGTTTGAGTATCAGGCAGGGGACGCGGAGATGGAAGCTTTCATCCAGGAAATCAAATCAGGCAAATACGATAAACTCAAGGACGATCTCGCAGATATGATCGGAATTTCGGCAGACAAGATCACCATCTACAGCGTGAAAGAAGTTGATCCCTCTACTGTCCCTTATTAACTCCCTGGCAGGCAGGACCCAATGTCCTGCCTGCACCCCTCCGTTGTGGCCTTATGGAAAATCGAAAAGCTGAACACAGGAAAAAAACAAAATCCGGAATCAGGAGAGCATATGAATCTGAAATCAATGATTTTTTTAGCGATCTGCTTATTCAGCAGGAGCATTTTTGCGCTTGAAATTGGCTCATTGAGCAGTAATCCTGCAGTCCGCTTCGGAAATGCCGTCAGGGTCGCTGAATCCGAAAAAGCGACCTACAGCATATCCCTTTCAGCACTGGCAGGCGGATTTTTCGTCGAAAACAGGCGGTTACTGGCTCGTCCCGATCTGCAGCCGGAAAATCGATTCAAGGAATTGAAGATTTCCCGGAATCTGCCTGCCAAGTATGACCTGAGGGAAAAGGGGTGCGTCACTCCGGCGAAAAACCAGGGCGACTGCGGAAGCTGCTGGGCCCACACTTTTACCGGAATCTTCGAATCCCTGATCCTGATGCACGACAAAGTGGCCACTGACCTGTCTGAACAGGACCTGATGAATTGCAACAAAAAAGGATACGGGTGCGACGGGGGATACGAGGATGTGCTCCAGTATTTCGTGGATCAGGGTGCAGCCCTGGAAAAGGACTGCCCATATGTAGGCCATGAACTGGCCTGCCAAAGCGGAATTTCACATCCATACAAGCTCTCGGGCTGGAAAGTGCTGGATACAAATGAGTCAACCCCGCCTGCTCCTGAAATCATCAAGCAGGCCATCCTCGACTATGGACCAGTATCTGTCAGTGTCGCGGCAGACGACAGTTTCATGCTCTATCATGGCGGGATATTCAACCACGACGGCCAGGAACTGAATCACCTGGTAATGCTGGTAGGCTGGGACGATTCGATGGGCAGCAAGGGCTGCTGGATCCTGAAAAACTCAGGGGGCCCGCAATGGGGTGAGAACGGATTCATGTATATCGAATACGGCAAATCTAAAGTCGGGATCTATCCTGCAATCCTGCAATACAAGTGATCAAGGAAGGTTGCAGCCGATAAGCCTGACAACAGGGATTGAGAAAATCAGAATGCTTTGACAGTCTCAGAGCACAATTGTTAATCTGATTCCATGCTCTATGATATTCCGTTACCGATCGGTACCGTCATTTCAGGCTGCAGGGTGCTGGAAAAGATCAGCGAAGGCGGCATGGGGGCTGTTTACAAAGCCCTGGACCTGTCGCTTGGCCGCATGGTAGCCATCAAAATCATCAAACCCATGGCAATGAGTGCAGGCAGGGAGCGATTCCTGAGTGAATCAAGAGAGAGATTCCTGCAGGAAGCCAAAATGCTTGCCCAATGCCGTCATCCGGGTATTGTGCAGATTTTTGCCTGGGGGGAACATGAAGGTCTCCCCTATTTCGTGATGGAATATCTGGAAGGGGATTCTTTGGAAAACTTTCTCTCAAAAGCCAGGGATCTGGCTGAGCGGGAAAAACACCCTGAACTTCCTGCAATCAAAGCCGGGAAATCAGACCCTGGATTACCGTATTTTCTCCGCGATCCGTTGATCAGTCCCTTGAAGGATCCGGATTATCTGGACAAAGTTAATGCCCTGATCGCCGAGTTAGCTGAAACTCTAGGCGTAGTCCACCGTCTCGGCATCATCCACCGGGATATCAAGCCGGCCAATATTCTGGTCTGCCATAGCGGAGCAGTCAAACTGGTTGACTTCGGCCTTGCCAAAAGCGAAGAATCCCACAATCTAACCCAGACCAAACAGGTGGTCGGCACTTTCAATTACATGGCGCCAGAGCAATTCATGGGCAGACAGGGGAAAATCACTCCTCAGACTGACATCTACGGTCTTGGGGTGACATACTATGAACTCTCGACCATGAGAAGGCCTGTGGAGGAAGAAAATGTCGGTGCCATTGCCCATGCGGTAACTCAGGGAAATCTCCCGGAGCCCCGCTCGATTAATCCAGCCATTCCAGCCTGGGTCAACCGTATCATCATGAAATGCCTGCATAAGGATGCTGAAGCCAGGTATTCCTCAGCAGGAATGCTCTCAGAAGCGATCCGGAATAAAGACATTCTAAACGATCCGGTTCAGTGCGAAAAAGCCCTGGAAAACAATCCCGAACCTGGACAACCTTCCTACCCAAAACCAGACAAATGGAAAATCTTAAGATCTTGTTTTATTACATTGATGATTCTTTGGATAGTCTTTTTCATTGCCCGGACCTTTCATGCTCCGGTGAGTAAATTAAGTGAGATCACTGAAACCGTGAAAAACCCGGCTGATCTTTCTCCAGCGTATGGCGACTGTATCGTAGCAGCTCTTTTCTCTAATCCTGCCACTCTCAATCCTCTGGTTGACAGTGACCCTGAAGCTGAAACTGTCAACAGCCTGGTCCTGAACTGTCTGATAAAAAAAGACGTCAACAACGAGTGGACAGGAGACCTGGCCGAGCGCTGGGAACAGAGTGATGATGGAAAAATCCTGACCTTTTACCTGAAGCAGGGAGTGAAATGGCATGACGAAGTTGGATTCCAGGCAGCAGATGTGCTGTTCACATATCAGAAAATCCAGGAACTGAGCGCTGAATGCTGGTTCAGCAATATTTTCACACATATCGAGACATTGGAAGCGATCGATCCAATGACTGTCAGGGTCACTTATGACACTCCATACGCTCCGGCTCTCAACCAGTGGTTGTTCTATATTCTCCCCGAGCATGTCCTGAATGGAAAAAGCCTGGATTCAGACTGCTGGAACAGAACCTCGATCGGCACAGGTCCTTTCCGCTTTTCAGAGTGGATTCCTGATGAGCAGATCATTCTGACAGCCAATCAAGATTATTTTAACGGACGCCCTTTTTTACAGAGATGCATCTTCAGGATCATACCTGATGAATCCATGAAATTCCTCGCACTGCAGAGGGACGAGATTGATCTCGCCTGGCTGAACAGCGACCAGTTTATCAAGCATGCCGATGAAGAGGGATTCAAGAATCACTTCAATATCTATCGTTCCTCCAACAAC
>JAQTZZ010000097.1 GCA_028687545.1 Candidatus Wallbacteria bacterium | reverse complement strand
TCCAGAGAAAAAAAGCTTTCGTCTCGCTCAGGTGGCGCGGAATCTGAAAGACTCACTGATAATATTCAACGAAATAGTCAGCAAGGAGACAAACAGGCTGAAACACTAATTGTGATATTTCTGCTGGGCAAGCGGCACATACCAGCGGTAGTAATTGTGGGTAATTCCTGATGGAGCGACTTCGATTCCATGGATTCTTTTGGCGACTGCATATAGACATTCGGGATTGCAGAGGAAAGTATAAGGCTGATCCTCGTAAATCAGTTCGTGGAGACGATGGTAAATACTGGTCCGTACCATGATCTCCATAGTGGTGCGGCCTTTCTGGATCAGGTCGCAAACCTCCAGATTCAAATAGCTGACCGCGTTGCGTCCTCCCTTCCCTTCGGGCGGTTCAGGGATTTCCCACCTGTGAAAATAATAATAAAGGTCAGGATCCTGAAGTGACCAGTCGCTGAGGTTGATATCAAAGCTCAATTTATAGCAGGCATCCATGATCACAGATATCTCGCAGGGTTTCAGGGAGGCTTTGATGCCGACTTTTTTCCAGTAATCTGCAGCCATCCAGGCGGTCAGTTCATAGGCTTTGATTCCATTGAGGAACATGATATCGCATTCAAACCTGACCCCGTCCTTTTCCAGGATACCGTCTTCATCAGTGTCCTTCCAGCCTGCTTCAGCAAGCAGAGTCGCTGCCTTCTCCGGGGAGTAAGGGAGCGGGGTGATTTCCTTGTTGTAAGCCCAGGAACTCTTTGGCCAGGGACCGTCTGTCAGCTGGGCAAAACCATGGAAAGCATCGCGGATGATGGCCTGCCTGTCCAGTGCCATTGTCATGGCTTTCCTCACCAGCTTGTCGCTGAAAAATGGCTTTTTTTCATTGTATCCGAAATGGCATACTGAAAATGGGTTCGGGTAGCGGTAGACGTTGAAATGTTTCTGGAAATCGTCGCTCTGGCACTGCTTTACATACTGGTCAGGGGTGATTTTCAACAGATCGATATCCCCTCTGAGCAAGGAAAGGAACGCCATTGAAGGATCAGGAATTGTTTTGAAGACATATTCCTTTATATAAGGCATTCCTTCGAAGTACTGGGGATTTGCTTCCAGCACCAGCTCGTCTCCGCTGCGCCATTCTTTGAAACGATAAGGACCTGTACCTACTGCAGTCCTGATGAATTCATCATTGTAAATATTTTCGTGGGTTTTGAAAACGTGCTTCGGGATCACAGGGATGGCAAATTTCTGAACTGCAGAGGCAAACGGATTTTTATAATGGAATCTGATTGTGTAATCATCCAGGGTTTCCATAGTTTCAATGAACTGAGCCCAGTAAAACCATTTATTCGAATACGTAAAATAAGCGTCCTCAGAGGTGAATTCCAATCCGTCATGCCAGAATATACCTTTTTTCAGGTGAAAAGTAATTGTCTTCCCGTTGTCAGCGATTTCCCATGTTTCAGCAAGGTCGCCTATTGACTGCAGATTTTTGTCCTGCTTGACCAGGCCCTGGTAGATCATTGAGGACACTCTGCTCGAAGCACTTTCGGTTGCTCTGACAGGGTTGAGTGTCAAAGCCTCGGTGAGCGCTCCTTCCACCAGAGTGTCGCCGACTGCAGGACTTTCGTCTGGGGGCGGGGCTTGGATCTGAGATACTGGCGGTGGCCCCCCGCATCCGGCCAGGAGAAAAAGAAATAAAAGTGGCAGATGTTTCAAATTTATTTTCAGATTCATTTTTTTCAATAAGTCTGGGAACGGTATTTTTGAAGATCTTTTGGGACATTCAATTTGCAGGTGTTGCAGAAAATGCCTGCCGGTGAGACTTTGAGACCGTGAATTCTGCTGTTTGCCGCATAGAGTACGTCTGGAGCGCAGAGAAAAGTGTAAGGCTGATCCCTGTAAATCACTGCCTGCAGCTTATGATAGAGTTCAATCCTGGCTTTAACTTCCATTGTCGTCCTGGCGGCCTGGATCAGAGCGTCGACTTCAAGTGTATTGGAATAGGCGACGAAATTCTTGCCGTTTTTGTTTTTTTCCGGCTCAGGAATTTCCCAGCGATGGAAAAAATAATAAAGATCAGGGTCATAGGTTCCCCATTGGCCGATCAGGGCGTCGAAAGTTCCCAGGAAGCACAGTTCCTTAAGTGTTTTCCCATCTACCAGTTCAAGCTTCGCTCTGACACCGATCCTGGACCAGAAATCGATTGCAGCCTTGGCCAGCAGTTCGTGGATTTTTTCTCCGTTCAAGGCTGTGATCTTCACTTCGAATTTTTTTCCGTCCCGTTCCAGCACGGAATCATTGTCCTTATCGACCCAGCCGGCTTCGCCCATCAGCTGCCTGGCTTTATCCGGGGAATAGGGGAGGGGTACAATGCTGTTATCATAAGCCCAGTTGGTCTTCACCCAGGGACCGTCGAGGGTCTCCGCGAAACCGTAAAAAATATTTTTGATCAGTTCCTGCCTGTCAATAGCCATGGTCAGCGCCTGCCTGACTCTTCGATCCTGGAAAATTGCTTCTTTCTCGTTATAGCCGATGGTACAGAAAGAGGCGGGAGAGGGACAGCGGTAGAGAAGAAAATATTTTTTGAACTCATCTGAGTCGGCCTGCTTGACATACTGGTCAGGAGTGATCCTGAGGATGTCGAGATCCTGGCGGAGCAGAGCCAGGAAAGCCATCGAGGAATCAGGGATCACCTTGAAGATGTATCTGTCGAGAAACGGCCTGCCCTCGAAATAATTCTCATTGGCTTCCAGCACGACCTGCTCTCCTGAAGTCCACTCCTTGAATTTGTAAGGTCCGGTTCCGATCGGGTGAGAATTAAATTCCGTGTTGTCATGAAAATCATAGTTTTTAAAGATATGCCTGGGGATGATCTTGAGACTGTAATTCTGCAGCGCAGGCGAATAGGGCTTCAGATAGGTCACCTTGACCGTATATCTATCAAGGGCTTCTACTGTTTTCACATACTGGGCAACTGTGAAACTTTGATTGGAATAGGAAAATACGACATCATCAGACGAGAAATCTTCTCCATCATGCCATTTGACGTTCCGCTTCAGTTTGAAAGTCAGTTCCAGCCCGTCAGGGGAAAAGTTCCAGGATTCCGCAAGGTCAGGGGCATATGAAAGGTCTTGGTCAAACTTGATCAGTCCATTGTAAATCATGGACTGAACCCTGTTTGAGCTGCTATCATTGGAAACCCAGGGATTGAGCGAAATGGCGTCTGCAATAGCGCCCTCCACTAACGTGTCGCCGAAAGCAGCTTCATCGGTGGCGACAATGCTGTGCTGGATCTGGGGATTCTGAGCAGGTCTGCCGCAGCCTGCTGCTAAAAAAGATAATGCCAGCCAGAAAAAATAAAATCCAAATCTGTTAGGGCTCATGATTTATCAATATTATCATAAGTAGTCCTGACATGGAACAGGATGCCTGAAAACGGAATCTTGAGATGCTTTGGACGATTTGATATAATGAGCCTCTTGCAAAATGTTTTACTCAGCTATTTCCTGGGTAAACATTTTGCTAGAGGTTCATATGGGGCACTAATGCCTCATAATCCGAAAATTCAAAAGCACTCCCGGTGCACAGGATTCCGCACCGGATTATGGAGGCAGATTGAATCACGAAAAGTTGATCACTGATGAAGAAATCCGGATCACAGCCGAGCTTTCAGGGATCAGGCTGAGTCCTGATGATTTTCAGGCTCTCAGAATCGCTCTGCAGAATACGCTCCTTCACTTTGAGGCGATTGCCGGGATAGACAGCGACGATATCCACGGCCATCCTGTGGAGCGGATCATTTCCCTGAGCGAAACCAGGCAGGATCTCAGTCTGCAGAAAAATCCCGAACTTCTGTTTAAAAATGCTCCGGATTTTGAAGACGGCTTTTTCTTTGTCCCAAGGATCGTAAAATGAAAACTTCCCTTGATTTTGCACAGAGGCTCGCTGTTATCGGAAGCCTTGACGAGAAGCTGGGTGCTTTTCTGCACCTTGATAAATCTCCGTCCTGCAGCGACGGGAAAATTTCCGGACTCCCGGTAGCGGTCAAGGACAACATTGCTGTGCTCGGAATGCCTCTGACCTGCGCGAGCCGTGTCCTGGAAGGTCATTATCCGGCGGTCGAGGCTACAGCAGTCAAAAGGATCAGAGCAGAAGGCGCACTGATAGCTGGTAAGACAAACATGGACGAATTCGCGATGGGATCATCCACCGAGAATTCAGCATTCAAGCTCTCCCGGAATCCCTGGGATCTGGAACGGGTTCCTGGCGGATCAAGCGGTGGATCGGCAGCCGCGGTTGCCTCTGGCATGGTCCCGGTTGCTCTTGGAAGCGATACCGGAGGCTCGGTCAGGCAGCCAGCCGCATTCTGCGGGATCGCAGGCTTCAAACCTTCCTATGGAGCTG
This sequence comes from Candidatus Wallbacteria bacterium, assembly GCA_028687545.1. Lineage (NCBI taxonomy): Bacteria > Candidatus Walliibacteriota > Candidatus Wallbacteria bacterium. The sequence goes on along the minus strand of JAQTZZ010000097.1, from coordinate 1,776 downwards.
TTTCCAGATACGGGCTGGTAGCCTATGGATCGTCCCTGGATCAGATCGGGATCATGGCAGCTGCCGTTTCTGATATTAAAAGAATTTTTGACATGATCCGCGGCCCGGACGGCTTTGACGAAACTGTGGCCGAAAAATCGTTTTTTTCAGAAGACCGTCCGGATCGGAAAGTCAGGATCGGAATAGTGGAAGAATACTTACATCATCCGTCGCTGGAGCCCGAAATCCTCAGGGCAATGGAAGCTGCCAGGGAAAAAGCAGTTGCCCTTGGCGCGGATGTGTTGCCTGTAAAACTACCCATGCTCGACGAGACGGTGATTCCCGCGTACTACCTCACTGCCTGCGCTGAAGCCTCCTCGAATCTCGGCCGGTATGACGGAATCCGTTATGGAGCTCGATCAGTGAAATTCCCGGCAGACCTGGATGAACTGGTGTTCAGCACCAGAAACTTGTTCGGGCCTGAAGTGAAGCTGAGGATCATGCTGGGAACTTTCGTGCTGAGAGCTGGGCATTACGACCAGTATTACGGACGGGCCCAGGCTGCCAGAAGAAAAATCAGCTGCGGACTTGCGGAATCATTTACCAAGGTCGACTTTCTGCTCACTCCGGTGTTTCCGACCAGGGCTTTTAAAATCGGAGAATTTACAAGCGATCCCATCAAAATGAAGCTCGCAGATGAATTTACCGTCACAGCCAACCTGGCCGGAATTCCTGCCATCTCTCTTCCGGTCGGAGTGGATGGAGGGCTGCCGACTTCAGTGCAGCTGATGGGGCCGAGGTTTTCGGATCTGAGGCTGCTGGAATTCGCGGCAGAGCTTGAATCGATGCTGAAATTTGATGCTTCGCTCTGTCCGCATAGAGTTCCGGAGGCAGTATGAGCTATTTGGGTACGATCGGCCTGGAAATTCATGCTCAGCTCAGGACTGCAAGCAAACTTTTCTGCAGTTGTCCGGCAGCCTTTTCCGACCAGCCTAATACGCATGTCTGCAACATCTGCCTGGGCTTTCCGGGAGCATTGCCCAGTTTGAACGGCCAGGCACTACGCCAGGCCCTCAAGGTTGCTTCCGCGCTTGGCATGGCCATCCCCGCTGAAATCAGATTCGACCGCAAGCATTACTTTTATCCGGACCTCGCCAAAAGTTACCAGGTCTCGCAGTTTTACTCCACGCTTGGCAGAAACGGCTCATCCAGCGTGGAAGTCAGGGGCAGGGTGATCCCGGTCAGGATCCGCGAAGTCCACCTGGAAGAGGATGCCGGCAAATTGCTGCATGCCGGTGAAGAGAGCATGGTGGATTTTAACCGCGCAGGAGTGCCGCTGCTGGAACTCGTGACTGAGCCGGATTTCCATATCGGCGAGGAAGCCGAAACTTTTTTCCGTTATTATCAGCTGCTGCTCCGGACCATTGATTCGTCCGAAGCCAACATGGAACTCGGCCAGATGCGCTGCGACGCCAATGTCTCAGTTTCCAGGCAACGCAATCAGCTCGGGACACGGGTTGAGATCAAGAATATCAGTTCTCCGCGCTTCATCAGGCTGGCGATTGATTATGAGATCCAGCGACAGATCGGGATTCTGGAAGCTGGAGGCACGATCCAGCATGAAACCAGGCGCTGGAACGAGAACCGGGGCAGGACTGAATCGATGCGGAGCAAGGAACTGGCTCTGGATTACAGATACCTGCAGGAACCTGACCTTGCTGTGGTCAGGATTACCCCGGCTGAGCTGAAAAAGATCGGCAGTCTGCCTGAACTTCCTGATCCGCGTCGTAGCCTGTA
>JAQTZZ010000096.1 GCA_028687545.1 Candidatus Wallbacteria bacterium | reverse complement strand
GGTAAGTTTTATCAATTTCCGATTCCGGCTGCGGGTTCAGCTCCGGCTCTTCGGTTTTCTTGTTTTTCTTCCACAGGAAATCAAAAAGCATAACTTCCTCAATCTTTGAGAGGAAGGTAGTATACAGAATACTGAGAGATGGTTCAAGCTCAAGGTTTAGGTGATTCTGATGTCTGTGTCAGGATTTTCCAGGATTATGTAGTAATCGCAGCGATCATTGAAGTGATAATATCCAGCCTGGTCTGATGAGCAGATGAAACGGTCCTTGTTTTTCTTGTCCAGCATGGCTCTCAGCCGTGAAATCGCCTTTCTGACGCTGATACCGTCATATTCGGGGTCGAATTTGCGTCCCCAGTTGATAAAAAACAGTTCAGCAGTGCCAATGGATTTTCCTGGCTGGGTCGCAAATGCTGTGAAAAGCGGCAGCAGGGTGCGCTTGCTGAAAAAATCGATATCTTTTCCATCCACTCTCAGAATCCTGTTCGCAAAATCCACGAAAATCTCGAATTCGGAGGATTTCTGAGAGATTTTGCCGATTTCCAGGGCTGAAACCTGCTTTTTTCCGTCTTTTTGCGTGATTACCGTGTAATTTCCGCTTCCTGCCTGGCGGATATGGTCTGCAAACCAGTTCAGGTCAGACTCGAACTTGACTCTGTCGCTTCCGCTCAGTTCCAGGATCAGCTTTTCAGCGGCTTTTCTAAACTCCGAAAAGCATTCATCCCCAGTCAGTTCCAGGGCGATGGACAGGTAAAACTGCGAAGATGCGGCCAGTTTCTGGTTTCCGTTTTTCAGAGCGAAGTCCCTGGCCTGAGTGAGATATTCCAGGGCTTCACTTGTCCTGCCGCGGAACAGCAGGTACAGAGCCATTGACTGTCCGACTTCCGCGCTGTGCAGTTCATCCTGTCTGGCTTTGCTGGATTCAAGGGCTTTCCTGAGATACATTTCGGCTTTGTCCAGATCTCCCATTCTCATGTAGATTTCACCGAAGAAGGCAAAAAAATATGTCTCCTGATGAGTCAATCCGAGTTTTCTGGACAATTCCAGGGCTTGATTTTTAAGTTCAAGAGCTTGTTCCCATTCTTCTCTCTGGAAATGGATGAATGCCTGCAGGGATCGGATATAGATCAGGTAAAAATTCTCCCTGAATTTCAATTTGAGTTCTTCGCATTCCCGGATTTCCGCTTCAGCCTGCTCCAATTTGTCCATCCTGGAGTTCAGTGCCGCTTTCTGGTAAAGAGTGTTGGAAAGGTCCCTGAACGCAGGCAGTTTTCTCTGCATCACTTCCGCTTTTTCCATGCAGGCCAGAGCTTCGTAGGGCCGGTTGATCTGATCCAGAAACACGCCATACGCCAGCAGAATGCGGGCTTTGGACGGTGTCGGGTCATGGCATTTCTCCTCTTCCAGTGCCAGGGCTTTTTTGTAGTAAATCTCTGTTTCGGCAGGTACGTCATTGCTGGAGAGGCAGAATGCCAGGCTCGCATAGAGCAGCGGAAGATCAGGTCCGCTGAAACCGAGAGCAAGTGCTTTCCTGTAACCTGCGATGGCTTCGTCGTAAAGACCCTGCATGCCTTTGATCCTTGAACTAAAAAAGGCCTGAGATCTTTCATCCATCAGCCTGATGACAGTTTCAGCCTCCTGGAACTTTCTCAGAGGGATCAGAAAAAATGCCTGTGCTCTGAGGATTTCGTCGAATCGCCAGCTCGCTTTCCGCTGGATCAGACCTTCCAGGAGATGGAGCACAATTTCAGTCTCTTCGCCTGACAGAAGCTGGCTGTCAGATATGGTCAGCAGAAAGTCTACGGCTTTTTCTTCACATCCTGCTTTTACGAAATGATGAAAAGCCTCGATCTGTCTGGCAGGTTCGGTACCAGGATGGCAGAAATACTCAGCTGCAGACAGCTGAAATTTTCCAGATTCTGCTTCTGGAATCTTTTTTAGCGCGAAATCCTTGAGAATCACCTGCAGCTCTATGCCTGATCCGGATATCTCCAGCAGGAAACTGTCGGACAGGCATTTGACATGCTTTTTCTCTGCTTTTGAAAAAAAGAGGTCAGCCCGGACCGGCACACGTAAGACGGACAGTTTCAGCATTGCAGAGCGTTCGTCTTCGGTCAGTTTTTCCCAGATGCTGTTGAGAAGCTTTTCTCCAGCTTCCTGCCGAAAGTCCGAACAGTCTTCCAGCAGGGTTTCCACTGTATGTTCCCCGATCTTTAAAAAAACAGCGAACATTTTCAGCAGAAAAGGATATCCCCTGGTCAGATCAAAAATCCGGTCTTCCTGGAGTTTGGAGAGTTTCAGATCGTGCGGCAGCATTTCCTTAAGGATTGCCAGGGAATCATTTTTAGCAAGTCCGGTGAGCTGCAGTTCAAAGATCTCAGCCAGGTCAGACCTGGAAAGATCAGGTCTTTTATTAGTGATCAGGATGATCCTGGCTGTATTCAGGTATCTGCAGGAATTTATTATGAATTTGAGAGTATCTGAATTTTCCACGAACTGGAAATCGTCGATGAACAAAAGAAGCGAGTTTTCGTCCAAAGCTTTGATGATGTCTTCGGATTGAGCTGATGACAGGGCGGAGTATTTCCGGTCCAGGGTAAGATCTTTCAGCTGCTGGACAAGGGCTGCCAGCATTTCGCCGCTCTGCCAGCCGTTTTCGCATGACACCCAGATGATTTTCTGTTTTTCCTGCTGCATTTTCCGGGCTAGATAAGATGCAAGAGCTGTTTTTCCGCTGCCGTCGATTCCGGCAATAATCAGCACTTTATCGGCAGGGATTTTTGCTGACAGAACATCAAGCTCTTTGTCGCGGCCTTTGAATACTGCAGGTGGTGAAGGAAGCATCATAAATACATAATAAATCAAATCAATCTGGCAGGGCAAACTGTGCATGGAAAATTATTCACAGTTATTCACTGGATGAACGTATAGCTCCAGGCTATTCTTGGCTTAATAAAATAACGGGGGAATCAATGAAAAGAGCTGTCTGTGGACTGCTGATCTCGCTGACGCTGACCATGTCTGTATCTTCCCAGGAAGTCGGGGTAAAAGAGCGCGCGATCAGATCGAAGAATGACGCTGAGTTCCAGAAAGTGCTGGATATCTGCAAGAACGAGAAAGCTACATATACAGTGGACAGGAATACGCTGCCAGACGATGTGGAGCTCAAGGATCTGGCTGGTGCTTCGGCAGGCGGAATCAACAGGGGCCCGGCAGCTCCGCTGGACAGGAGCAGGGAAGTCCCGTCCCATTTCGACTGGACAGAAAAAGCTTGTGTCACTTCGGTCAAGTACCAGGGAAATTGCGGATCATGCTGGGCTTTCGCTTGTGCGGCAGTAGTTGAGGCCGGCTGCCTGATTAATGAGCATAAGAACATCGACCTGTCTGAGCAGGACCTGATTTCCTGCAATTCCATGGGTTTCAGCTGCAAAGGCGGAAATTACATGGCCCTCACCCAGGTGATGCAGAATGGCCTGGCTCTGGAGCAGGACCTGCCCTATCAGGGAGTGGAGACCGCCTGCACCAATGTACCAAGAACCTGCAGAATCAAGATGTGGTACACAGTGAGTTCAGATGTGGACTCCATGAAAAGTGCCATCATGCAGTACGGGCCGATTTATACGCATCTGACTGTAGACTCGAATTTCCAGTTCTATTCAGGAGGCATTTACAATCACGACGCCACTGAAGGCACTCAGCACGCGATCGTGATCATCGGTTGGAACGACCAGTATCAGAGCTGGATCATCAAGAATTCCTGGGGCGACTGGTGGGGGATCAGAGGCATGGCATACGTGCAGTATGGCAAGTCCGGCATTGGCAACTACAGCGCCTGTATAGACTACAATGTTGAAACAATCCAGATCGGCACAGTCAGTTCCTCGGACGGCGTCGCCAATGTCAGAAGCGGCCCTGGCACCAACTATTCCATCCTTACTGCGCTGAGAAACGGGACACAGGTAAAAGTGCTGAGCCTGGAAGGGAACTGGTACAGGGTGACTCTCGATGACGGCAGAACAGGCTATATTTACAGCAATATCCTGAAGGTGAATTGATAGAGCAGATGGGGTCTGGCCGAGCCCATCGGCTGACGATCATCCAAAACCGACCTTACCACATCGATAGCGATCAACTAGGCATCGGAATTCCATCAACAGCGGCGGCCATTCTGGCCGCCGTTTTCAAACACAGCTGAGAAGCTTTCAATCGAACTGGAAAAGAATTATCATTTTCTAGTGCAGATGATAATCAGTCATTACGAATTCAAGGAGGGCAGTCTTGGATATTCAGCAAGTGAAAATCGACAATCCTGAAGAACTGAATTTTATTTTCGGGCAGACCCATTTCATCAAATCAGTGGAAGACTTATACGAACTCTGCATCGGATCTTCGGCATCCATCAGATTCGGCCTGGCTTTTTCCGAGGCTTCCGGACCCTGCCTGATCAGAAGCGCTGGAAATGATCAGGATCTGCAGAATCTTGCTGAAGCAAACCTTCAAAAAATCGGAGCAGGCCACACTTTCATCATTTTCCTGAAAAACGCCTTTCCCATCAATATCCTGAATCAGGTGAAATCCTGCCCTGAAGTCTGCGGTATTTACTGCGCTACGGCCAATCCTGTGACTGTCCTGCTGGTGGAAGCAGACGGCGGCAGGGGAGTGATCGGGGTGATAGACGGGGAAAGCCCGAAGGGTATAGAGACCCAGACTGACATAGAGAACAGGAAGGGATTTCTCAGGAAGATCGGGTACAAGCTTTGACAATTCCGGGTTATAGGAATATGCTGATTTGGAAGTTGGTAAGTTAATAAGTTGGTAAGTTTGTAAGTTAAAGGAATTTGTCTTCTGATTACTACAATCTTATAAACTTAAAAACTTAATAACCCCAATCGATTTTTATTAGTTTCTGTTGTTGGAGTAAGTATGAAACTTGGTGTCAACATTGATCATATTGCCACGCTGCGCCAGGCACGCAGGGAAGACCAGCCTGATCCTGTTACAGCAGCCCTGATCTGCGAGCTGCATGGCGCTGACGGGATCACCTGCCATCTGCGCGAAGACAGGCGACATATCCAGGACAGGGATCTGCATCTGCTGCGTAAGCTCATCAAAACCAGACTTAACCTTGAAATGGCTTCCAATCCGGAGACCATCGGTATCGCAGGCGAATTAAAGCCGGATCAGGTGACGCTTGTCCCTGAACGGCGGGAAGAAGTGACAACTGAAGGGGGTCTGGATGTCAAGGCGGCTCTCAAGGACCTGAAAAAAGTCGTCAAGGGATTCCAAAACCTGAAAATCCAGGTGAGCCTTTTCATAGACCCTGAATACGAGCAGATCGTATCAGCGGCCGAATCAGGCGCTAATGCCGTTGAACTGCATACCGGAGCTTATGCCAGGGCTTTCCGCGCAGGGAATTGTGAAGATGAATGGACTCGCCTGCGCAAGGGGGCTTTTGAAGCCAGACGCAGCCATCTGCTGGTTTTCGCAGGGCACGGGTTGGATTATCGCAATGTATCCGCGATCAGGACCATTGAAGAGATCACGGAAGTCAATATCGGCTTTTCCATAGTTGCGCAGGCAGTCATGACCGGACTGCCTTCAGCAGTGGCTGAAATGAAAAAATTGATCAGGAGAATTTGAAATGTGTGGAATTGTCGGATATATAGGCGGGAGGAAAGCTGTTCCGATACTGATCGAGGGGCTGAAAAAGCTGGAATACAGGGGATACGATTCTGCCGGCGTATCATTTATTGATGCAGGAGTTAAAGGGCAGGATACCCTCAAGGTGATCAAACAGGAAGGCAGGATCGCAGCCCTGGAGAAATTGATCACTGGAGAGATCAATTCTAAAATCGGCATCGGGCACACCCGCTGGGCCACTCATGGGGCTCCATCATTTGTAAATGCTCATCCACATTTTGACTGCACGCACGAACTGGTACTGGTCCACAACGGGATCATCGAAAACTACCGCGACCTTAAGGAAAAATTGATGGAACGGGGTCATGTCTTTGTTTCAGAGACTGATACAGAAGTGATAGTGCATCTGATCGAGGATTATTACGAGGAAGACATCGAATTCGCGATCAAGGCCGCCCTGAATGAAGTCAAGGGAGCTTATGCAATCGCAGTTCTCTCACTGGGCGAGCCGGACAGGATTGTCGCAGCCAGACATGGCAGCCCGCTGATCATCGGGATCGGAGAGGGTGAGAATTTCCTGGCATCCGATATCACTGCAGTCCTGAAACACACCCGTAAAA
>JAQTZZ010000095.1 GCA_028687545.1 Candidatus Wallbacteria bacterium | reverse complement strand
CCGGATCGGCTGCAACGAAGAAAACAAAACTTTTAACATTACTGATACAGGCATCGGCATGACTGCTGAAGAAATAGTGGAAAATCTGGGTACAATCGCCCATTCAGGCTCTAAGGCATTTCTTTCAAAATGAAAGATGCAGGGACTGAAATGCGTCTGATCGGCCAGTTCGGAGGTGGATTCTATTCTGCTTTCATGGTGGCGAAGCGGGTGATTGTGCGCTCCAGGTCTGCGATGAAGGATGCGAAGGGCCAGCGCTGGGAATCAGACGGCAGCGGCAGCTTCACTGTCACTCCGGCTGAAGGAGTAGAGCGCGGCACCATGATCACAGTAGAACTCAAGGACGACAACGCCGATTTCTGCAAATCCGACAAAATCAAGGATCTGATCAAGCGCTATTCCAATTTCGTGCCTTTCCCCATTTTTGTGAACGGAGAGCGCGTCAACACTGTGGAAGCCATCTGGACCAAACAGAAAGGCGAAATCAAGGACGAAGCTTATACCGAGTTTTACAAATTCATTGCAAATGCCTATGACGAACCCAGTCTGCGCCTGCATTTTACGGCAGACGCGCCCATAGACATCAAAGCCCTGCTGTTTGTGCCAAAGTCAAATTTCGAGAAATTCGGATTCGGCAGGCAGGAACCGGGCGTAAGCCTGTACTGCAGAAATGTGCTGATCGACCCGAAAAACCGGGAGATACTGCCTGAATGGATGAGATTCGTGAAGGGAGTGATCGACTCAGAGGATCTGCCCCTGAACATCTCGCGCGAAACCATGCAGGACAAATCACTGATGGCAAAAATCAGGAAGATCATAGTCAAACGCTTCATCAAGTTCCTGTCCGAGGAAGCAGGCAAATCAGAGGAAAAATACCAGGAATTTTTCGCTGAATTCGGCGTATTTCTCAAGGAAGGGCTTTCAGTTGACCATGAATACAGGGAAGATATCGCAAAGCTCCTGCGCTTGGAGTCTTCCAAAACCGAAAACGGCAAATTGACTTCGCTTGAGGAATACATAAAACGGGCTCCTGAAACGCAGAAGGAAATTTACTTCATCAACGGCCCTTCCCGCGAGACGATCGAAGCAGGCCCATATCTGGAAGCTTTTCGCGCCAAAGACATGGAAGTGCTGTTCACCTTCGAAGTGATGGATGATTTTGTGCTTGGGAATCTCTCCGAGTTCCTGGGTAAAAAAATTGTGTCTGCCGAGAATGCAGAAATTGAAATGGATCAGAAAGAAGGAGAAAAATTGACATCCGACCAGTCTGATCAGCTCTGCAAATGGATCAAGGAGATTCTCGGCGAAACAGTCAGCGAAGTCCGCGTCTCAAAGCGTCTGGCGGAAAATCCGGCCATAGTCATCAGCAAGGACAGCCATTTCTCGAATTCGGTGCAGAGGATGATGAAAAACATTCACAAGGATTTTCCCGGGATGGAAGGCAGCTATATTCTGGAACTCAATCCGGCTCATGAACTGATCCGCAATCTTTCGGCTCTGAAGGAGGCAAATCCGGACCTGGCGAAATTGATCGCACAGCAGATTTACGACAATACAAGAGTGCTGGGAGGCCTGACTGTTGAACCAAGGCCGATGGTGGAGCGGATGAACAGGATCATGAGCGCGATGGCAGGAAGCCTGCAGAAGTGAATCCGGAGTCTGCCTGATGAAAAATGCTTTTCCAGCAATAGTTACTTTGTCGTTAATGATCGCTCTTCCCTGGCTTTACTGGTCTGGCAGAACGCAGCTGCCGCCACTCTCTTTTGCCCTGGAAGGTCTGGTGTTCGTCGAGAAAACGCCGTATGCTCTGCTGACTGCCATGTGCAGAGGTGTCGGCACGCATTATGCCATGCCTGAAAAGGAGAATGCCGGGAGATTCACTCTGGAAAAGATCAGCCTCGATCCTCCGGCTGCTGTAATCAGTTATGAGAAGAAGAGACAGGAGCTTCCTCTGGAGAAGTATTCCCTTGAAAGAAAAGGCTGGAGCTTTTCCGGGTTCCTGAAAAACGAGACCAGCGTCAATTTCAGCGGGTCTGCCGCTGATTTTCTAGCTGAAAACGTCCTGATCAGATGCGGGCAGCCTGTTTATTTTTCTCAGGGTCTGTACGGAAACAGGCAAGTCATCAATTCCGATACTGCGACCAAGCAGAAACTTCTGGACAATGCGCGCAGGACAATGATCGAACTGCGGATGACACAGTCTGTATTCGTAGTGCTGGAAAAAAGAGACTGTGTCTGGCAGCCGGATACCTGCGATGTAACAGTGAATCCAGCAGCAATCTATTTCCGCGGCACAGTCGAACTGGATGGCCGAAGGTATTTAAAACTTTTTGCCGAAGACTGGGACTGCGGGTTTCATCCGATTCTGGCCAGGGAAGGTGATCCTATAGGTCAGTTTACTGTTTCAAGCATTGGGGAGAAGCAATTTACACTATCTGAAAACGGAAAAACCCTGGAAATTGAATTTTCCAGGTATCAAATGCCTCAAGACCAGGTTTGTTCATACTCTGACCCTGACAGAGTATTCTCTGATGCGGAAACTTTCGGGAACAGATTTTCAGACACAAAGGGTGCCGAAATCCCGGTTTATGCTGTCTCTGAAATCCTGTCTGAACCGCTTGCAGTGGATATGGCTCTGAAGCCGTTTACAGCCAGGCTCAAGGAGCTGGCTGCAGCCAAAGGATGGAAAATTAAGGTTGAGCAGGATTGCATTCTGGTCTGGAAATGAATCTGATAAATTCTACAAGTTGCGGTTATTTCTTAATCTGTTTTCCGGCATTTTAAACTTGTTTCTGATGGCTTGAATTGTTTTTGCAGCTCTGGCAGCTTCCGCCATTCTGAACAGACTGCGGAAAGTCTGCTCTGCCTCTAAAGCAGTGCTTAGCGCTTCCTCAAGTTTTCCCTCAAACACCAGAACCTCAGCCAGAGCAAGCTTTGAGGTGGCTTCGCTCTGTTCATCTTTGTTTTCCCTTGAAATCAGCAGCGCTTCCTCGCAACAACAGCGGGCTTCTTCAGATTTCCCAAGAGCAAGAAGAGTTCTGGCCAACGTTGACAGACAGTATGCAAGAGACTGGGTACTCCCTAAATTGCGGAACGTCTTTTCCGCAGACTGGAGTTTATCTAATGCTTTTTCAGGACTACCCTGGTTCAGCTCAATCTCTGCCAGCCAGCAATATGCACTGGCTGCGCTTTCTTTGTAATGCATCTTGACACTGATGTTTAAAGCCTCTTCCAGTCGGCTTTTGGCGTTTCCCCAGTTGTCCTGAAAGATTTCCTCTCTGGCAGAGGAAATCAGAGCATTGACTTTGTCATGCAGACAACCGGAGGTCTCATATTTTTCAGCAGCCAGGATATACATTGCTGAAGCTTCAGCCAGTTCACCCTGATAATGATGGAATTTTCCCAAAGCCATGTAACAATGAGCAAATCTCAGCTCATTGCCTATTTCTGAATACAGCATCAAGGCCTCCTTGAGCCTGGATCCTGCGGAATCGAAATCACCAAGCTCGCAGTAAATCTCGCCAATGTTATGAAGCGCAGCCGCTACACCTGTCTTATAACCTGTATTGCGGGATAATTCCAGAGCTTTAAAAGCGTTTTCCAGGGCATTGGAGTAATCCTCCATCTCGAGATAAAAAGTGGAAAGGCTAAAGTATCCAATGGAAGCGCCATGCCGATCTCCAATTGAAAGATCATGCTTCAGGGATTTTACAATCTGCTGCTTTGCTTCAGGATAATTTTTCTTACTCTGCTGAACCAGGCCGATATTGTACTCGACCAGGAAAGCACAATGAAGATCGCCTAGCAGATTGTATTGCTCGATGGATTTCCGGTAATACGAAAGTGCGATGTCCAGTTCTAAACGATTGAAATGTATGGTACCGATATTTTTCAGAGTTTCAGCATACAGCGCAGTCGAATTGGAACCTGCCGGCGAATCAGCCAGACTTGTCAGATGCAATAAAGCCTCAGAAAGATCGCCGCGCCGGAAACTGAGCTGGCTGCGCTGGAAAAGAAGCAACATTTTATATTTATTCATCTGCGATTCGGGTTGTATTTCAGGCAGCTTTTGTTCGCATTCCAGGATTGTTCTCTCCCATGATTCAAGTTCAGACAGAAGTTCCAGAGAGTGCATTTTTTTCAGATTCAGTTCAATCCAGGCAGAAGGCAGATCTGCAAACTCAGGAAGATATCGCTCGATGACACCCAGACAGTTTTTGTTTTCCCCACTCGCAGTCAGTGCAGCAGAGTATAGTCCAAGGAATTCAGCTTTTTTTCCGTCACCTGCAAGACTTCCGTCTTTTGAAAGAAGGGGTTCTATAGTCCTGAAGTATGGAAGAGCGTCGGCGATCCGGAAATGTTTCATCAGCTGCTGCAATGTCAGAAACCCATATTTAACAGTTTCTCTGATATTCTCGGCCTGCAGATAATGACTGTAGAGACGGGGATTAAGATCTGATCCGTGTTCTTTTGCAGCCGTAAGGTTCAGGAACCATTTCGCAACCGAATCATGCAGCTTGATTTTCTGTTTTTTTGTCAGTCTGTTCAGCGTGGCATCCCGCAGCAGGGCATGGCTGAATGAGAAATATCTGTAACCAAGAATATCCTGTTCCGGCGAAGGCAGAAGAAAACCTTTCTGAATAAACGCTTCGATATTTTCACCCAGATTAGTCTTCCCGCATAGATCCGAGACAAATTCCGGAATGAACTGCATGCTTGTGATTGAGCCTTTTTTCAATATTTCCAGGTTTTCCTTGTTCATGCTCTCAAGACGCGATTGCAGCACCAGCCCTATTGACCCCGGGATTTTGTATTTTTCCAGCCTGACAGTGTCGATTTCCAGTCCGGCCCCAGGACCAGTATTCAAAATACCCGCTTCGGAAAGGGAAATTAATATTTCTTCGATGAATAAAGGGCTTCCTCCGGCTGCATTCTCGATCATCGAAACAAGCTGATCTGGAACCTGCACTGAACCCGTCGCATTTTCCAGCAGGCTGCGGCAAACTTCTGAACTGAGAGGGGGCAGGGGGATAACAGTGACGCCTGAATCTGGAAGGTTTTTAAACTGCTCTCTCCATTCCGGCCTGGCTGTACAGGCGAACAGCAGCCTGCCTTTTCCCCAGCGCAGCAGATGCTGTATCAGCTCCACAGAAGCTTCGTCAATCCACTGGAGATCGTCCAGGAAAAAGATGTACGGATCACGCTTAGTCAGATTCAGGAACATGTCCTCAGCAGCTTTTAATGCGGCCATTGAAGCGATTTCAGGGTCCCCCTGAGGGGAATAGTCAGTTTTAAGGCTTGTGAGGAAAGCCAGAATCCTGGAGTGTTCAAACAGATCATCCCAGGATGCCTCGCGATTCGATAAATGCGAAGCCAGAGTTTCCGCACTGACAACTCCGAATTTCTGCTGAAAGAGGACTTTCATCAGGCGGAAGTCGTTTTTTACGGAACTGTCGTAATAAACCGAAGTCATCACCTGATCGTATGGCAGGGTGTCACAGTGGCGGTTGAATTCCCGCATCACGCGGCTTTTTCCGATGCCGGGCGGACCTTCAATCACGATCAGGTGAGGCTTTTTATCTGTAACCAGCTGTTCCAGGATTTTGATGCAGGAGGCAAGTTCTACGCTTCTGCCCAGAAAAGCTGTTTCATGACCTAAAATACTTCTCTGCCTGATTGGCGCGCGGTCTTTGACAAGAATCGTCTGGACAGGTTCGTTTTTTCCTTTGATATCAAGTTTCTGGTAAGACTGGATTTTGAAACGGCCTTTCAAGAGCATGCTGTGGTCCGCGGTAATTAAGATCTCACCTGTCGGAGCGTTCTGCTCCATGCGGGCTGCCAGGTTGACAGCATCACCCAGAATGTCGGTTTTCCCGCCGATGAGACCTTTTACGACCTTGCCTGTATGAATGCCGATCCTGATTTCAAGTCGCGCCCCGCCCTTTGCTGCTTGTTCAGCCGAGAATTTGCTCACCTCGTTGCGCATTCTCAGTGCTGCGTAACAGGAATGCATCGGGTCCAGGTCGGAACTGACTGTCAGTCCGAAAGCGGCCATGATGCAATCGCCTTCGTATTTGATGACTTCGCCGCCTTCGGAAGAAATGATTCCAGTAAGTCGTTGGAAAATTTCGTCGATGATTTCCTTGACCGCATCAGGCTCCAGTTTTTCACTCATGCTGGTAAAACCTTTGAGATCGGCAAACAGGATAGAGACAAGCTTCAGTTCATCTTTGTTTTCAGCCTGATCTAAACGAACTCCGCACTCCAGGCAGAACTTGGAGCCGTCAGGGCAGGAAAATTGGCATTTACTGCACTTGATCATGGAGAGATTATATCATAATTAGATGCTAGTCTGAGGCACAGCAGGTTGGTTGAATACGGCAATGGGATCAAGTCCTGTCTAAACCTGTACCTGTCATTGTTTCATACAGCTTTCCAGTGCTAAAGTTTGTTCCTGATGGATTGGGCTATTTTTGCA
>JAQTZZ010000094.1 GCA_028687545.1 Candidatus Wallbacteria bacterium | reverse complement strand
CTTAAAGAGCGGAACATCACCTGTTCCATCCTGGAATACACTCTGTTCATGATCGGAATCCATGAGGATACGGGATCCTGCGTCAATACTGGTACCACCTGGCGGGACGCTCAGGCTGTAGCAGAGCTTCTCAAGTCCGGCGCCAACCTCCTGATGGCCCAGCAGTTTCTTGAGTCGCGCATCAGCCCCGAGCAGGAAGGACTTTACCAAAAACTTCTCAGCAGCAAGGAGCGATGGGAGATCAAGGGTAACATTATCCATTTCTACAGAGCTGTTACTGGCAGTTATGTCGAAGACGCGGATGTGGTGGTTCAACGCCTGCGGGAAAACGACGGCGCCCGTGTGCTGTTCTGCCTGCTTACACTGCCCAAAAAATCCTATCTGATCGCGAGAAGCCGCAATGACCGCGTCCAGGTGGGTGAAATACTTGCTACGCTAGGTGGGGGAGGGCACAAACATGCTGCTTCCGCCACCATTGAAGAAACCGACTGGAGCTCAGTCCGCCTGAATCTGCTTAAAAGTCTTGAAAAAACCATCCGTCCGGGCCGCCAGGCTTCGGAAATCATGCAGAGTCCAGTAAAATCTGTGGATATGGATATAACGATCGGTGATGCCCACAAGATTCTGCTGCGTTATGGGTTTGGCGGTCTGCCTGTCGTTGATGGAAACGGCAAACTCACAGGTATCATCAGCCGGCAGGATATGGCCAAGGCGATCCTGCACGATTTTTCCCACGCCCCGGTGCGGGCCTACATGACCCAGCATGCAATTTCCATGAATCCGGAGACCCCGCTGGAAGTGCTGGAAATGGTAATGATGCAGCGTCAGATCTCCAGGATACCGATTGTAGACCGGGAAAATCGGCTGCTGGGCATTGTTACTCGCGGCGATTTGTTCAACAGTCTTTATAACGGCACATTCGCCTCGGATTATCACACCACTTTTTTAGAGCCCAGAGAATCCACCAGAAATGTTTCCCGGGTTCTGGAGAATTTACCTGCTTCAGCGCTTAAAACATTACATGAAATTGGCAGACTGGCTGATCAGGAACGAGTCGGATGTTTCTTAGTCGGCGGCATTGTCCGCGATTTGATCATGTCCCGTTCAAGTCAGGATATCGATATTGTGATAGAAGGAGACGCCATTAAATTCGGGAAGCAGATTGAGAATTGTTTCAGGGGAGCTTCACTGCATTTTTTCCCTAAATTCGGCACTGTATCATTGAAAATCAGCGGTCTTAGAATCGATTTTGCTTCCGCAAGAGTCGAGTTTTATGAAACTCCCGCTGCACTGCCTGATGTTGAACTCTCATCTTTGAAAAACGATCTCTACCGCCGGGATTTCACCGTCAATTCCCTGGCGATTCGGTTAAATCACAACGGATTCGGAGATCTCGCCGATTATTACGGTGGTTATCAGGACATTGCGGACGGGCTGATCCGGATTCTTCACCGGATGAGCTTTGTAGAAGATCCGACCAGGATTCTGCGCGCGGTGCGCTTTTCCAGCAGATTTTCATTTGCGATTGAAGAGATGACTCTGCGGATGTTGAAGACAGCACTGTCTGAAAACGTATTCAAACTGCTGACCCCTGAGCGGATAGGGAAGGAGCTTGCCTGCCTCTGCCAGGAGGAAGATTTCAGTCGCGTGCTCAGCCGCTTCAACGAACTTAAGCTCTCACGCCTGATCTTTGGTCTTTCAGTGGATGAACGAAATCTTGCCGCTCTGAAACGAGTTGATGGCCTGATCAAGGAAACTGGTATACGCTGTAATCGATTTCAGATCAATCTCCTGGTACTGACGGAAAGTCTTTCTATCCAGAAAACGATCGATTTTCTGAAGTGTTACAAGCTGTCTGACAGCCTGTCCGGGCATCTTGAGCGCTATCTGGAAGAGCAGCATTTCATTCTCAAGCATCTTTCCAAGAACAGGAATTTTAAAAACAGCGAACTTTTCAAGATTTTATCAGCCGAACGGACGGAGATTCTGATTTTTCAACAAGCGGTGAATGAAAATAAATTTTATCGGGAAAATATCAGGCGTTATCTTAATCTGACAGGAATCAAGCTGAAAATTACCGGCTCTGATCTGATCGGCCTGGGTCTGAAATCCTCTCCGGAGATTGGATCCATTCTCAGCGAAATCCGTTCCGCTAAGCTGGACGGATTCGTGAACAGCAAGGAAGAGGAGCTTTCTCTGGCGCGGAAGCTTATGAGAAAAATCAGACCTCAATAGTTTTGCAAGTGTCTCCATTGTATAAATAACCAGGTCCAAGTATAATTTATTCAAATCTGCAAGGAGACGCCTGGCCTGCTTATCATGGACAACAGACAGAATATCATCAGGATCGGGATTGTCTTCCTGGTCCTGATCATTCTTAATAATCTTCTGAAAAACGGCCTGGAGGGAGTGCTCAGCGGGATACTTAATTTCACTTTACTCGCAATTCCAGGGGTTTTCGCGATAGTTCTGCACGAGTTCGCGCACGGCTATGTTTCATTTAAACTGGGCGATCCCCTGCCCAAGATCAGCGGCAGGTTGAGCCTTAATCCATTGCGGCATCTTGACCCGCTCGGCACGATCATGATTTTCATCGTCAGCATCGGATGGGCCAAGCCAGTGCTGATAGATCCACGCTATTATAAAAACCGCAGACTGGGGGAATTTCTCGTCGCCCTGGCCGGTCCTGCCACTAATTTAGCGCTGGCGATACTGTCTGCGATCCCTCTCTTCTACTTGCCTCGGGAGGCGTCGATTTTTTTCACGATTCTGGGTAAAATATTAATGTTTTCGTTCCAGATCAATACCGCTCTTACGGTCTTCAATCTACTGCCTATCCCGCCGCTTGACGGTTCAAAGCTTCTGTATTTTTTCCTGCCTGATTCCTCGGCAGATGTACTCCGCCAGTATGAGATGTATGGCGCGATTTTTATGGTGGTGCTTGTGGTCACCGGATATTTCGAGCGGTTTCTGAGCCCTCTGTTGGGCTATGCGCAGCAGGGGATCATCTGGCTGTTGAGCCGGTTTCTGTTAAACCTAAATTAGGAGGTCTGATGAAAGTTTACGACATCATTGCGAAAAAGCGTGACTGCAAGGTTCTGCCTAAAGAGGAGATCGATTTCATGGTGCAGGGCTATACCAGGGGAACGATCCCGGATTATCAGATGTCGGCTTTCCTGATGGCTGTCTTCATTCGAGGGATGAACAGCCGTGAAACATCGGATCTGACAGTTTCCATGCTGCATTCCGGAGAAATCGTGGATCTCTCAGGGATCAAAGGATTCAAAGTGGACAAACACAGCACAGGCGGAGTCGGTGACACTACAACCCTGGTGCTAGCCCCGCTGGTGGCATCCTGCGGAGTTCCGCTCGCGAAAATGTCCGGCCGCGGACTCGGCCATACCGGCGGGACGCTCGATAAACTGGAATCATTCCCTGGATTCAAAGTGGAAATACCCAAGAAAAAATTCATGGAAAATGTTAACAAATACGGGATTGCTGTTGTCGGCCAGACTGCCGACATCGCTCCTGCGGACAAAAAAATCTATGCCTTGAGAGATGTGACAGCCACTGTAAACTCCATCCCATTGATCGCAGCTTCCATCATGAGTAAAAAGCTGGCAGCCGGGTCAGACGGGATAGTGCTCGATGTCAAGACAGGCATAGGCGCTTTCATGCAGAAACTGCCAGATTCCGTCAGACTGGCCAAAGCCATGATCGAGATCGGTAAAATGAACGGCAAAAAGATGAACGCCGTGATTTCGGACATGGACCAGCCTCTGGGCGACGCAGTGGGCAACATGCTGGAGGTCAGGGAAGCGATCCTGACCCTGATGGGGGAGAAGAAAGGCAATCTGCTTGAAATCTGCCTGACTCTAGGCAGCCTGATGCTTGCCCAGGCCGGCAGATGCAGAAAAACCTCAGAAGGACGCGTTCTGCTCCTGTCCCAGATTAAAAACGGCAAAGCTTTGCTCAAAATGAAAGAATTCATCAAGGCTCAGGGTGGAGAAACTAAAGCTATCGATAATCCTGACAGATTACTCTGCGCAAAAACAGTCTCTGCAGTGAAATCAAAAAAAGATGGATTCATCACCCGCTGCGACTCTCTGAAAGTGGGGAAAGCTTCGTTCATCCTCGGCGCAGGCAGGGAAACCAAGGATGATGTAATCGACCTGGCTGCCGGAGTCCTGCTTGAACACCGTATCGGAGACAGAGTTAAAAAGGGTGAAGTGCTGGCCAGGATTTACACGAATCGGACAAAACCGCTGAAAGAAGCGGAAGCTCTTGTACTGGAAGCCTTCGAATTCGGGGCGAAGAAGAAGGTCAGTAAACTGATACATAAGATACTGTGAAGATGCATAGAGGTTAGTAGGTTGGTAGGTTGGTATGTTGGTAAGTTAGGGAACGGATATTTAATGCACAGCAAATATGTGTAAAAACTTTCTTCCATACCAACATACTAACATACTGACATACCAACTTCATGGGGAACTGAAAATTTCTTGTGAAGGTGTATATGAGTAAAATCATTGACTGCAAGGCAATCGCGGCAGAGATTATCGCGGAAACCGATGAATTGAGGAAATCCCTCCAGACTGTTCCCTCTGTAGTCGTTTATCTGCTGAGCACTGACGAAGCTTCGGCAAATTATGCGAAAAACATCGAAAAAGACGGGAAAAAGCTGAATTTTGAAGTCAGAATCCGCTCCGAAAAACCGGATTCTTTCCGGGCCAGCTTTGATCATGCGAATCATGACCATGAGACGCACTGCATCATGATTCAATATCCGCTGCCTCAGGAATATGATTCTGCGAAAATCTTGTCTGCGCTTGACCCTAAAAAAGACATCGACGGGCTTTCTGACGGGAACTCGCTGGCTCTCTACCAGGGACGGACGGGACTTTTTCCCTCCACTCCCCAGGCTGTATTGGAAATACTGAGGCGCGTGATCAAGGATCCGGAGGGAGAATCAGTGACTGTGATCGGACGCAGCAGGATCGTTGGTCTTCCGCTGTTCCACCTGCTCCTCTCACACAATTTCACTCCCACTGTCTGCCACAGCAGGACAAAAAACCTGCCTGATCTCTGTAAAAAAAGCAGAATCATAGTAGCAGCAGTCGGTAAAGCCCGGATGATAGATGAGCGTTTTCTCAGTGCAGAACAAGTGCTGATCGACGTAGGGACAAATTTCCGGGAGGGGCAATGGGTAGGGGACTTTGATTTCGAACAATGTCTGCCTGCCTGCCGCCTGATCACACCAGTGCCTTCAGGAGTCGGTACTGTCACCAGAGCTGTTTTATACAGAAATATAGTAAAGGCGGCCTTATGGCAAAAAAATCTGATTTGAAGCTTAGATCCGTAATGATGCATCGGAAGTATAAAGGCAAGCTTGCCACAAGCTGCAAGGTGCCGCTCAAATCCAGGGCAGATCTCTCCATCTGGTACACTCCAGGAGTAGCGGCTGTCTGCGAAAAGATCGCGACAGACAGGGACGAGTCTTTCGAACTCACCAACCGGGGGAACACGGTCGCTGTGGTCACTGACGGCAGCGCAGTACTTGGTCTTGGAAATATCGGAGCTTACGCGGCACTGCCGGTCATGGAAGGTAAATGCATACTTTTCAAACGTTTTGCCGGACTGGACGCGGTACCTGTCTGCCTTGACTGTCAGGATCCGGAAAAGCTGGTGGAGATGATTGCAGCGCTGGAGCCGAACTTTGCCGGAATAAATCTTGAAGACATCAGTTCACCCCGCTGTTTTTACATCGAAGAAGAGCTGAAAAAGAAACTTTCAATTCCAGTGATTCATGATGATCAGCATGCTACAGCCATCGTTACGCTGGCTGCGATGATCAATGCCCTTAAAATCACAGGCCGGAAAAGGGGAGATTTGCGTGTGGTCTGTTCAGGAGCCGGAGCAGCTGGAATGACAGTGATGAAATTGCTTTTGTCTTACGGAATCCGTCGAATTTCGGCCTTTGACTCGCGTGGACCGATTTATCCCGGCCGCAAAGCCAACAATCCCTATCTCGATGAATTCTCCGCTTCGCTGGAATGCGGTTATGACAGCCTGTCCCAAGCCCTGTCCGGGGCTGACGCTTTTATCGGGCTGTCAGCAGCCGGGCTTGTTAAACCGGCAGATATCAGATCCATGAATCGGTCGTCGATCGTTTTCGCCATGGCTAATCCTGTACCTGAAATCATGCCTGAAGACGCTAAATCCGCCGGCGCCTGCATTGTAGCATCCGGAAGATCTGATTATCCGAATCAGATCAACAATGTGCTGGTTTTTCCCGGATTGTTCGCGGGAATGATCAGGACAGGGACGAAAAAATTGACCGAAAAAATTAAGATCAGGGTGGCGGAACAGATCGCAGGGCTGGTGCCTGAATCGAGATTGTCCCGCGGAATAGTGGTGCCCGGAGTTTTCAACCGCAGGCTGGTTGATTCCATCAGAGCAGGAATTGAAGCAGCTTGACCGCTGATAAATATTCTCGGCAAATGTTCCTCTCCAGTTTTTTATTTTTTTTCTG
>JAQTZZ010000093.1 GCA_028687545.1 Candidatus Wallbacteria bacterium | reverse complement strand
GCCCCAATTTCGTGGTCAAATGGCGGCAGGATCAGACATCCGCGGTCCGCCCAATACTGGCAGAGACGGCTGACTATCTCCTGGAACTGAAATCGCTTTTCCATAATCTATTTCCTTTAAAGATATTTTATATCATCCACTGTTAAATGCAAGGTTTCACGGGCATCCGTGAAGGATGCCCCTACGGTGTTTATCGATGGATTTGCATTGTAGGGGCAACGCTTGCCGTTGCCCGTTCTCCTGGTGATGAATCCTATGTTCTATGCGCCTTGCACTGATTCGATTTTAAATACATCATTGTAGGCAACGCTGATCGCTGCGATGGTCCATGGAATGGTAAGCATCAGACCTACCCCGATGCAGATGGCTCCCAGGGCGTTCAAGACTGCCAGCACAAAAGTGAAGATGAAATAATTCACCCAGCCCTGAAGGACCGTATTCACGCTGGTCTTGATCGCAGTCATGAAATCCATTCTGCGATCCATGATCAGCGGGTAAGTGAAAATCAAACAGGCGGAAACGAAAATCCCAGGGATGATCAGAATCGCCATTCCTATTGAAATGGCAACCATCATGATCAGGCCGGCAATAACCAGCGGCAGTGCAAGCGGAAGCCCAGCCTTGAGATCGTTTTTAGCTGCAGGCTGGTTCTTAGCAAGCTTGAAGCAGTAATAATAAAATCCTCCAATCAGGATCGGTGAGATAAGGATTCCATAGAGGGGCGCGATATACTTGATAAGCGGAATGACTCCCAGAATCATGGGTACGAGGGCTAACAAAGCTCCAACTGTCAGCGTCAGTTTGACATCTTTCAATGCCATCTGCAGTCCTGTCGTCAGGTAGCGCTTGAGTACGTCCACATCGAATCCTTCGGAATTCAGACCTTTCAAGATCACTCCTGCTCCCTCGCGTACCGCGTCCGCCACTGCGTCGGCAGCAACACCGGCTTTCTGGGAGAAAGCTTCTTCGGCTTTGGTTCCTTCAGGCTGAGGATTCGATTCTGGATTATGTTTCTGCCTGGCAGGTTCGTCCTTCACTACAGTCTCATTTGCCGGAGCTTTTGGCGGGATACCTGGAGCAGGTGCCGCTTTGGGAGCTTCTTTTCTGGGAAGTTCAGTTCCGCAGGCAGGACAGCTCTCCAGACCGTCGCGTAGAAACTTGCTGCAGCCGGGGCACTTTATCATGATAACCTCCAAGTGAAGTGTAATTCAGTTCAGCGGAATTAATTTTACAGAGAATCAGTAAAAATGTCCACAGATTGGAAAAGCGATCAGGTTTTGATGGGAGTTCCGCATTTATAGCAGAAAGAAGCGTCGATCAGATTCTTCACTCCGCATTTCGGGCAGACCGGTGGCTCATTCAAAGGGATGATCGGCTCAAAATCCTCACCTTTATCAGTCTTACCGGACAGTTCGCTGAAATCGAATTCGAAGAAATCGTTGGATTTCATATTTTCAAGCAGCTGAGATTCAGCTTCCTGAAGCAATTCCTCGGCGAGCGGTGCATTGATCTGCCTGAGAGAGAAAATTGCGGATTCGATCTCGTGCACTTTGCCGGACTGGATCATGAGCCGGAAAATCTCAATGGCTTTCTCAAGACCGGTTCCAGTCAGCAGCCTGGCAGCATTAGCCTTGACCCTGGCATCAGGGTCGGAGAGGAGGGGAACCACGTGTTGATAGCTCTCTTCATCCTGGAGAATGGTGAGAGAATCCACTGTATTGGCGCGCACTCTGGAATCAGTGTGTTTCAAAAACCGGATCAGGCTTGGGGCGTCTTTTTTCTCACCGACTTTTCCCAGCGCGCTGATCAAGGTCGCCAGTATGTAAACATCCTGTTCGTTTTCTAAATTTTTCAGCAATCTCCAGGACTGAATCCGTCTGCTTCCGGCTCCTACCTGTTTCAGAAAATTAATTTTTTCCTGTGCAGTCCCTGTAGAAAGAATATCATCGTCCTCTTTCAATTCTTCTTTGAGTATCTCAGCGGGCGGCATGACTGTCAGTTCCATTTCAGCTGAGAAAATATCCAGATACTTCCGAGCCAGAGCCCTCAATTCCGGGTCCTGTTCGTTGATCGTGACTTCTTTCAGGAGTTTAACCCGATCTCGATTGTCAACATCCTTGACCTGGATCAGGGATCTCAAGGCAGATCTTCTGACTTCAGAGACTTCACTTCCGAGATCGAATTCAATCTGTTCCAGCATCCAAACCTTCCTGCCTAAACATTGCTCAGAAATGTCAAAAATATACAAGATATCTGAAACTAATAACTCCTATCGACAGAAATTGTTTCAGACTTTTGCCCTGCCGAAAAATCCTTCGAGCAGGAAAAAAAGCAGTGCCAGATACAAAAAAGGCAGAGAAAGGTTCAACCTGGGAATCGTCACATCTGCTTCCTTCTTCTCCTGCCTGGCTTCCAGCGGACAGCTGCAGGCCGGAAAGGAATGCAGAAACAGGTCTATAAAAAATGGCGTGATAGTTTGGGTCCGCCAGAGATTGGTGGAATCAGGGTCAAATGGAAACAGAAAAGTGACCACTTCCCCTTTGCCGAACTTCTTTTCACCGACCAGCATCTCCTGTTCCCCGGTCAGAAGCAGGGGATTCGCGGAAGGTTCAGGTTTTATGCTGAATCTTTTGTAAAACACAAGGTTTGTGAGCATTTCCCTGTTCTGATTCAACAGATCAGAATAAGAAACAGAAGCTGGTGATTTCTCTTCTTCTGCAATACCGGTAATTTCCCCAGGCAGGAAACCGTGAAAATTTTCATTGAAATTGAAAAGCATCTTATTGAGATAATCCACAGAAGCGTCCTTGGAAAAGAAAAGCCAGACTACTCCCCCTTCGCTCAGATACTGTTCCAGCAGCCTGTAATAGCTCATCTCAATCTGATCTGCACAAGTCAGGATCACCATGTCGTAACCCGCCAGGCTTCCCCGCTCCAGCAGGTCGATCTTACCCCTGGACACCACTGCCAGATTTTCTCCCAGGCTCTCGCAGAACGAACCGAACGCCTGCTCAAGAGCTCCATCGTTTCCGGTCAGAAGCAGGATGTTTTTCTGAGCGGAAACATGAATCCTCGACAGATATTCTTGCTCCAGTCCTCTCCCTGACACACTGATCTCTAAAGGAACATCCCCGGAAGTGTCAAAAGTGTAGGAAAAAACCGCCTGATTCTGGGACTTCGCCAGAGACTGTTTCAATCTGTCCCTGTGGTTTATGAAAAGGCTGATTTCCAGGGGAGGATGATTTGAAAAATCGAAACAGAGTTCTACAGGCAGATGGGCAAACGGTATTTCCGGTTTGAGTTTAAATGAAGTGAGCATTCCAGTGTCTTCGATCTTTTTATTCTGTTTCAATTCAGCGAGATATGGGCCGGCGAAAGCCATCGCCAGTAGGGAGAGAAAGGCAGCTCTGAGAATCAACTTCAATATATTGTAAAAAAGCAGCCTGCGTCTCAATCTGATGAAACTCGCGCGGAAAAATCTCAGGCTGGAAAATTCCAGGATTTTCGGCTTGATCCTCGGCCAGAGGTGCAGGATCAGGGGTACGGCAACGGACAGGAATCCAGCCAGAAATGCAGAATACTCAAAGGACAAGGTGACCCCTCCCGCGCCTCCGCTTCTTCAGAAATTCGAACAATGCCATTTCAACAGGGGTCTTCGTGGAAACAAATACATAATCGATGCCTGCTCCGATGAAGAACTGCAGCATTTTATCTCTGAATTTCGCGAGATTCTCCTGATAGAGTTTTTTCCACCAGTCGATATCCAGATCCAGGCAGTCAGGTTTTTCTGAGTCTACCAGGGAATAATAACCCTGATAAGGCAACTCTACTTCCTCATGCGCCATCACGTGAAAGACTATCACCTCGTGCTTTTTATGGCTTAGATATTTCAGGGTGGAGAAAATCTGTTCTTCATCTCCCAGCAGGTCTGAAACCAGGATGATCAGGGACCGTTTTTTGAGATTTCTGGCCAAATTCTGGATGCTTTCCCCGAAAAAGGTCCCGCTACCTGGTTCCTTACTTTCCAGGAAGCTGCAAATGTTGGAAAAGTGTGACTGCCGGTTTCTGGGAGGAAGAAGCTGCTTCAACCCTTCGTTGAACAGCCAGATCCCGACAGAATCCTTTTGCTTCAACATCAGAAAGGAAAGGGCAGCAGAGAGGAAATTCGCATAATGCCATTTGGAGATCTGCCCGAACCGCATGGAAGCGCTGCTGTCCAGCAGAATGAAAGCACGCATGTTCGTCTCTTCATGGAAACGCTTGACATAGAGTCTGTCTGTTCGACCGTAAAGCTTCCAGTCGATCGTTTTCAGGTCGTCTCCCCATTCGTAGGACTTGTGATCCGCGAACTCCACATTATAACCGCGGAAACTGCTCTGATGGAAGCCGCAGAGAAAACCGTCCACGATTTTTCTGGAAAAAAGTTCGAGTCTCGAAATCTCGGAGAAGAGTTCGGGATTGAAGAGCTTCATTTGATTTCGGAAAGCAGCAGCGACAGAAGATAATCCGGGGTTATCCCTTCAGCCTCGGCCTGAAAGTTCAGCACCAGGCGATGCCTGAACACATCCGGGACCAGTTCTCTGATTTCAGCGAATCCCGGTGCCGGCTTGCCGAGCAGCAGGGCCTGAGCCTTGGCTGAAAACACCAGCCATTGCACTGCCCGCGGGCTGACTCCGAATTCAATCCATTTCTTGGCCTGCGGCAGCACATCATCTCCCTGCGGCCTGGTGGCTCTGGCAAGCCTCACCGCGTATGAAACCACCTCATCAGCCACCGGGACTTTATAGATCAGTTTCTGTATTTCTACGATCTCCTTGGATTTGAGTACTGGCTTCAGTTCCTGGATCCCCAGCGAAGTCATCTTCTTCACGATTTCCTCTTCTTCAGTCAGGGTCGGATAGTTCACCTTGAGGTAGAATTGGAAACGGTCAAGCTGGGCTTCAGGCAGCGGATAGGTGCCTTCCTGCTCGATCGGATTCTGGGTGGCCAGCACCAGAAACGGCTCTTCCATCTGATATGCCTTGCCGTTGATTGTGATGGTGCGCTCCTGCATGGCTTCCAGAAGTGCAGCCTGGGTTTTTGGCGGAGTGCGGTTGATCTCGTCCGCCAGCACCACATTCGCAAAAACCGGACCCTGATGGAAGCGGAACTCCTTTTTACCGTTCTCGTTTTCCTCAATGATTTCACTGCCAGTAATGTCGGAAGGCATCAGGTCAGGAGTGAACTGGATCCGGCCGAATTTCAGGTCCAGGGACTGGGCGATGGATTTCACGAGCAGGGTTTTGGCAAGGCCGGGTACGCCTTCCAGCAGGCTGTGGCCCTGGCAGAAAAGTGAGAGTATGACCCGCTCAACAATCCGTTCCTGGCCGATGATGTTCTTTGAAACCTCCGAAATAATCAATTCCCTGGCTTTGGCAATCTTTTCCAGCAGTTTTTTTTCGTCCAATGTATCCTCCAGAAGATTATTAGCGTTCCAGTAGGTCGTAAACAGTATTTTATACGATACTCCCCTGCCTACCAACATACAAACTTACTAACTTACCAACTTCTTTCAGTAAAAAAGCGATTGTATGAACACGGTTAACGATTTATCAACGTTCACTGAAGACGCTGGTTAATGCTTCCTTTATCAACGATAATTCAACATCCGTAGAAGTTTAAGCCTGCAGTCCCGGCAGAGGAAAAACTGTTTTTTCATGTAAACATCCTCTTCCAGCTTTTTCTGATCAGAACTCTCGATGACTTTCAGCAGTTCATCGATCTGCTGCCCGGTGCTTTCAGCTGAAGTCTCCCCTAAAACCATCTGGCCTGCCCCTGATTTAAGCTCCAGCACAGTCTCATAATACACGCTGTCAGCCTCAGGGAAATGCCCGAGGCAACCCTGGCAGCGGAAAGTCATCAGTGTCAAAGATTCCTTCATAGCCACAATTTTATATTTTGTCGGATGGAAAGTCTAATCAGGGTGCAAAATTCATCATTTAAGGACTATCTTCGAAATGGTTCAGGTTAATGCCTGAAGCGATGGAAATTAGGCTTGGAACCTGCTTGAAACGGCCGGGTTAACGCTATTTCTTGACATTCCGTCATCAGTGAGTATAATTTTAATAAGTTAACAAACCAACTGGAGGTTGAATGAAGAAAATGCTTTCCCTGATGCTGATCATGGTCTGCGCTCTCGCTTTCGCCGACCAGAACGCCGAACAGCAGAAGACGATCAATGAAATGCAGCTGCGCTCCTGTGTTGCCAACATGCGTGCCCTGGAATCCGCCATTGAAATGTATCTGCTGGACTATGACGCCTCATCCCTGACACTTGACAAGCTCAAGGAATATGTGTCAGGCAACTTCCCGACCTGCCCGGCCGGACATGACTACACTGTCGTGATGGACCGCAAAAATCCTTACATTAAATGCCAGATCCATAATACCTCCAGAGATCCCAAACTGCCCGAAATAGCTCCGATCTCCACGACCGAAACCGCTCCCTTGCTGGAAGCAGTTGAAGCCCCGGTTGTGAAAGAAGCCCCGATCATCTTGAAAAATGGGACTACCAGAGGCGGCACTGACACGATCGCCAGGATCAGAGCCCTGCTCGGCAATCTGCAGAAGGAAAAAAAGATCATCCAGAGCAACAACCGCAAGATTGAAGCTCTGCTCTTCAAGAACTGGCTGCTGCAGACTGAATTCGAGGCAGACATGACCACCCTGCTTCCGATTTTCAGAGCTTCCAACGAATCGTTCGGGAATCTGGGCAATAACGTCAAAGACCTCAAAGCAGAGATCTTCGACCCATCCCAGCTCTGTTTTACTGAACTCGAGCAGAGTCTTTCCAAATCAGGTACTGCCATCTCCGAAGCCTATGCAGCGATGCGCACCGGAAAATCCGAACTTCAGACAGCCAGAACCGGCTACACTGCATCCAGGGCAGAATTCGAGAGAACACTTGCCCTGATCGACAAACTCACAGCCCAGC
>JAQTZZ010000092.1 GCA_028687545.1 Candidatus Wallbacteria bacterium | reverse complement strand
CCCAGTCTGCAGCTGGATCTGACCTGGCCGGTAATCCTGACCGGAATGATCCTCGGCGCATTAATTTCAACGGTTATGCAGTTTGGAGAATATTTTAAATACGGCAGAATGCATTTGTTTTCCCTGTAGGGGCGGGTTTAATACCCGCCCGCCGAAGGCCATGCGAAATGTGCGTTCAACCCGGATGGGCCCGTCCAGGTGATTATAGGAGGATACTATGAAAAAGAAAAATGTAGTCCGTTTCCTGTACGCGATCCTTCTCAGCGGCGCGGCCCTGATCCTGTTTGTTAAATTCCTGGTCAATCCGCTTCTGCAGTATTGCAACACTCCTGAAAACTGGAGTTCCCTGAAGCAGCTGCCAGCTGATTATTACAATGCTGAACAGCGCGAATTCGCTTCTTTAGTCACATCATTGCTCAGAGAAAAATCCGGAATAGTTCCAGGCAGTCAGGAGGTTGCCCTGGATGCACAGGATCTCAAGCGGCTTTCAGCCATCCGCACTGATCCTGAATCTCTGGCCAGGCTTTTTTCCGGAGGCCATGATATTTACCCAAACAGATTCTCAAACAGTTTCAAACTGGAAGAGGGATCAGCAGACAGTCTGACCAGTTTCTGGTCCCGTTACAGGCAGTTTGTGCGCTCAATCACTGCTGTGGCCCGGGAATCCCTGAATCAAGGCGACACAGTTGAGGGGTTCGGATATCTCAGGAAAAACCTGGTGCTCGGCCTGGCGATCAGCAAGGGCATGGGTGGGGACCTGAACCTGCTTCACCCGCTGCTTGGCACAGCCATCCTGAAACAGGATTTTTACATTCCCATGCTTTCATTCATTGAAAAAAATCCGGTACAGGCAATTTCTTCAGCTCCTGAAATTCTGGATCTGATCGCGCTCGAAGATTCGCAGCATGTGGATTGTGCGGCTGCAATCTCAGGTGAGGAAAATTGCGGCCTGCGGATTATCAGTGTTTTGAAGAAAAAATTTCCGCTGCAGATCTGGTTCCTGGAACTTGCCCTGAACAGAGGGAAAAATTCAGAAAACATGTACAAAAATTACATGGATGGCGCGATCCTGACTGTCAATACACCTTCAGGCAGGCTGTCCGGATATTATGAAGAGCAGAAGAAGAAGATGCCTTCAATGTCTCCTATCGGGCTGATCATTCCTTCCATGGCAAACTTAGACGTTAAATTCCTGGAGCTGGACGCTCTGCGCGGACTGACACGCTCCGCGCTAACCGGAAAGGCAAGCGAGGATCCATTTGATTCCGCGCAGCCACTCAAAGCAAAAGCAGATGGAGACAATGTGATTCTTTATTCGATCGGAAAGGATGGAATCGATGATCAGGGCAGGGGAGACCTGAGCCTGAAGACCCCGGACATAGCGATCAAAATTCCTGCCAGACTCTGGAAATGAATTTATCTGCAGCATATTAACCAGACAAAAGACTGTTCAAACCAATTGGACCCACATGGTGAAAGCAGTCTTTTCGCTTTGGATCTGGAAATTTCCCGAAAAAGGTGGTAATTAATATCGATCATGACATTGCTTGAACGCTTGAAACGCATCCGTGAACTTAAAGAATACATCAAGTATAAGGATTCTCAATTCTGGGAAGACTCTCCATACCACGATATGAAAATAGCGGCAGCCAGGAAAGAGCTGAATGATCTGAATGGCTCTCTAATCACAAAAATACTCAGTTCCTTTTTTTGATTAAAAAGTCAGAAACAGATTCTTGACAGTCGTCAAGATTTAAGTAATAATATTAATGAGTGAGCGTTCACTTTAATGGAGGAAATGATGTCTAGACCAGTCAGGAAGCGATCCATAATCGAAGACACGGCGATCAGATTGTTTGCCAGGAAAGGGCTGGCAGGAACGACGATCAAGGATATAGCCGAGCAATGCGGTGTAGCTGAGGGCACATTATACGGATATTACAAAGGTAAAAATGAAATGGCCTGGGCTTTGTTTACCAGGGAAGTGGAGAAATTCACTACTGCTCTGGAAGCGATACTCTTTGATCCTGATAAGGGTATGCATGAGCGGATCTATGCTGGAGTC
Source organism: Candidatus Wallbacteria bacterium (assembly GCA_028687545.1). NCBI lineage: Bacteria > Candidatus Walliibacteriota > Candidatus Wallbacteria bacterium. The sequence goes on along the minus strand of JAQTZZ010000092.1, from coordinate 5,245 downwards.
AGATTCACCTTTGATTATTATCAAATGGATCCTGAACGTTTTGCCTTCATTCTGATCAATCAGCACGATTTTCCGGAAAAATGCCTGCTGGACGGCTGGCATAATCCTTATGAGCTGATCAGCAAGTTCATTCTGAAAGGTATTGAGGACAAGAGCTTACCGGCCGGAATTCCTCCAGAAATGATGGTGGCGCATCTTTTCGGCCTGATCCTGCAGCCTCTTGTCATGCACAGATATGGACGCATCAAGATCGAACTGGACCAAGCTGCCAGAATAGTCGCACAGGCTTGCTTGCGCCTGATGGAGGTGCGCTGATGACTAAGACCCTGACAATCAATACACTTAATGCGCTCATCGGGAGGAATATTCGATCCTTAGAGATGCTTGGAGTGATTATGCGGATCTTCAGTTTTTCGCTCGTCAGCTGGCTGGGACCAAAAAGTCCGTTTGTTTTTGTCTGGGCATTCAACACTACGGACGCGGTCATCCTGTCCTGGTGCTCGATCATCAAGAAAGATAGGGCATATACGGTTTTGAATCTGTTCTGGGTTCTGATAGGTGTAATCGGGATGATGAGAGCAATCGGTTTTGGAATTCAATAGTTGATGGAAGCCAATCATACCGAAGAAAGGGAAAGGATTTAAAAGCACCCGGATTTCTGATAGTATTGAAACATAATTCTTGAGGAGGGCTCATTGCGCTGTACAAAATGCGGACATCAAAATAGTGAAAACGCCAAATTCTGCGTGGCCTGCGGAAACCCCCTTTCAGTCAGGAGAGGCAAATTCGTCTGCCCAGCCTGTGGAAAGACCGTCGCTTTTCCGGTCAAGCTCTGCTCCTGCGGCCATCAGTTTGAACCTGAAGTTCAGGAACAGCTGCAAGTCTATTTTGAACTGAAATCACAACTGAAGAGCCTGAAAACAGTCGGTACTAACCTGACTGAAAACCTCAATCAGATGGATCACAAAATGGAATGGCTCGAAGAAAGTCTGGCCAAACTTTTTGGAATGGAAGGACAGGTTGAATCTAAACCAAATGCCGAAATTAATGCAGAATATAAAACTGAGCAGGCAAAAGAGCAGCTGAGTCCTGAAGCTGTGAAACCAGTGCAGGTGAAACCGGAATCAGCGAAACCAGAGCTGGTGGGACAAGAGCCTCTGAAACCGGAACTTGTGAAACCCGTGCCTGTGAAGCCGGAAACGATATCCAGGCCTTCTCCCAAGCCATATCCGCCGGTTAAACCCAAAGTCTCTGCAAGTTCAAAAAATGTTATTCCTGAGGAATTCAGCCTGGAAATGTTTCTGGGTCTGAAGGGACTGCTGGTGATCGGCATCGTGGCAGTGATTGTCGGCACTGCCTTTTTCATTAAATATTCCTTTGACAACAACTGGGTCGGCCCAGCAGGCCGTGTCACAATGGCCTACCTGTTCGCAGCAGCGATCCTTGGCAGCGGCAAGTTTTTCCATCAGAAGAAATACGACATACTGGGATTGTATCTGATCGGCGGCGGTGTAGCCATGCTGTATGCCTCAACCTGGGGCTCTTTCCAGATCTACCATTTATTCCCTCAGGCACTGGCTTTCTGCCTGATGATCCTGGTCACCATCTTTGCAGTCACCCTTTCCATCATCTTCGACACCCGCTGGCTTTCCATCCTGGCTCTGGTGGGCGGTTTCTCCACACCCATGCTCCTCTCCACAGGAGTGGACAACCAGGCTGTCCTGATGTCCTACATGGTGATGCTCAATCTGGGCATGATCGGCGTTGCCATGAAAAAGCGCTGGAATCTTCTGAACACGCTCTGTTTCATTTTCACATATGTGATTTTTACCGGCTGGTATGACAAGTATTATGATGATTCCAAATTCGTACTCACTTTTGTGTTTTTGAATCTCTTTTTCCTGATCCATGCTGCCAGGCCTTTTATCAGTGAACTCATGTCAGCGGAGTCCCCAAAGGGAGAGTGCTATTCAGTGCTGCTGATGAATTCCTTCATCGCCTTTGGATTCAACTATTCCATGATCAAAAACCTGTATGGCCTGGAATGGGTCAGCCTGATCAGCGTAGCCTATGCCGCGATCTTTCTTTTCATGGCTGCAGAACTCCACAGCCGCGCTGTCTCTGAATCATTCTACTTCCTGGTCGGGAATGCGGCCTTGTTTCTGATCATCACTGTGCCGATCCTTTTTTCCGGCCACTGGATTACTGTATTCTGGATGATCCAGGCAGTGATTCTGCTCTACATCGGACTCCAGGTCAACCGCGGGATGCTTGCCAACTCGGGATTCATACTGCTGATCCTGACGCTCTGCAAGTTCCTGTTCTACGATTATTCTGAAGTTTTCAATTACAGCTTCAATCGTTTTGCTGTGGACGGAGGATTCGATACGCAGCTGATAGAGAGGCTGATCACCATTGTCTTTATCCTGGGAGGAACTTACATTTTTGCCTACCTTTGCCGGGAAGGATCTTCAGTCTTAACAAAACAGTCACTGCAGACTCTGAATTATTATCCCGAACTTTTCACTCTCTGGGGGATTCTGCTTTTTATAGTGCTCAATCTGGAAACATCCGCATTTTTCTACGACTATCTTCCCAAAGCCAGGCTGGCTTCGATCTCTGTACTGTGGACTGTGTTTTCAATCTCTCTGATCCTGATCGGCTTTAGAAAGGACAATTCAGCGATCCGCAAGGCTTCGCTGATTCTTTTCCTGCTGACTATCCTGAAGGTTTTCCTGATCGACATTTCACAGATCAGCGCACCTTACCACATAGTATCGTTCATTGTGCTGGGCCTGATCCTGATCGGAGCGTCATATCTCTACAATATATATAAGCAGCCGATGCTGGATGCTTTAAAAGGAAGCAACTCCAAGGAGAGATGAAATGAACCGTATTCTATTAGCATCATTCATATTCTGTGTTTTTGCTTTTGCAGATCCGAATCCGGATTTCAAATTTTCCGCTCCTTTGATTGGGACCATGACCAAAAACCAGCTGTACAGCCTGCACCTCAGCGGAGACATCATCAGGAAATCCTCTGATGGTTTCACTGATCTGCGCCTGTTTAACAAGAATGGTCAGGAAGTGCCGTATGTGATCCTGCGCAGTGTCGATCCTGGCGAACCTGATAAAACCCTGGCCATGGAAATAATCAATTACAGTTCAGACACAGGATCTGTCACTATCATTGCGAGGCTGCCGCAGGAGTATCAGCCTGCGGACCGGATTTATCTTGATATCCCTGACCAGGATTTCAATCGCCTGGTGATTGTTGAAACCAGCAAGGATATGAAAAAATGGGAACTGATCAAAGAGGACAGAATTTATGACTTTACCAGCCAGGTAAATCTGCGCAAAACCTGGTTCGATCTGGGAGAAAATTATTTCCGCTTCTTCCGCCTTACGATCAAGGATGAAACTGCAAAAAAGGATCGTGAAGAACTTAAAATCAAAGTACAGGGCCTGGACCTGATGCTCGGCAACACCCCGGAAAAGCGTTTGAAGATCGGTTCACTCCATGCCCAGGCTTTCGGCAGGAAAAAAGAGAAGATTGAGTTTGACGAGGAAAGATTTAATTCCTCGGCTTTGATCGATGAACAGAAAAATTCCAATTTTTTTCTGGAAGCCGGACTGCCTGCTGACAGGATCCTGTTTGAAACAGGGGACGAATATTATCAGAGGTTTGTAGTATTGCAGGTAAGCCAGACCGGCAAGGAAAATGATTTCAAATTTTTCACCCAGGACCAGATCTACAAATTTCCACTGCTTGGCAAGGAAGAATCCTCCAATCTGATCAGGCCACAGTCTCCGAAAACAGCTTTTTATAAAATCCAGATCATCAACAAGAACAATCCTCCGATCACTGTTCATGGGATCACCCTGCAGTGGGTAAAATATCTGCTGGTTTTTTCAGCTCCTGAAGACGCAGGCGGAATCAACCTCTGCTTCGGTAACAGAGCTTTGAAAAAGCCGGAGTATGATCTGTCTGTGCGGGTCAATCAGGGGAACTGGTACCAGCAGAACCTCCCTGCCCTTGAAATAGGCGCGATCGAGGAAAACAGATCTTTCAGGGATACAACTCCGACTGAGCAGAAAGCGTCAGCCGAAAAAGCGCTTCTGACAGTCGTAATTTTAATGATCGTAGCTTTTCTCGGCTACTGGCTTTTAAAACTATTGAAGAACACCAAACCCGGAACCCCTGTCTGAGAGGCATGAGGAAAACTTTCTTTTTCCTTTTACTCTTCAGCCTGCGCGCATTTGCTGCGGATTATATCTCCTTTTCCTTCAATGATGCACAAATCAGGGACGTGTTGCGTGCCATAGCCAGAACTGCAGGGGTCAACATCATCATCGAGAAATCAGTGGAAGGGAAGATCACACTTTCCCTCAAAGAAGTCTATTACGAGCGCGCCCTGCAGCTGATCGCTGCCACCAACGGTTATCATGTCATGAAAGTCGACAATGTTTACACAGTGGGCAATCTCGCGAATTTTGAGGACACCCAGATCCGCTTATACATGACAGGCTGGACAGATCCTGAGGCAATGAAAAAGATTGTGGATAAGCACGCCAAAACCCCGGGCGTGATCCCTCTGATCGTCAACCACGGGGCCACGATTGAAGTGCTGACTACTGCTGAAGCAGGGGCAAAGCCTTAAAATTTTCTTGAAACAATGCATTTTTCGACAGACGGTTCAAGGGGGATTAACCATGAAAATCAGGTATTTTACGGATACTGACACTGCTTTGATCGAGTTTTCCGGCGGAACTGTAGCCGAAACTAGGGAAATCTCGGAAAACCTCTTCATCGATCTGGATGAAAAGGGGAACCTGACCAGCATGACCATCGAGCACGCCAAAGAAAAGGCAGGCATTTCAGAGATTTCGTATCTGCTGATGGATAAGAATGTTGCCTGAAATCCGTTCTCTTATTATTTTTAGAAAAAATTCAGCACTTTCACAAATCAAGCGAAGTTTTAAATTGGTAACAAATTGTAACAATCTGTAACTTGATGTTTTGAAGTTTTCAGGCATACTGATACCAGAAATCGTTTGCGATGGAGGGCAGCATTTATAAGGCAGGAATCTGGATACTGCTGGCACTGATGTTCTCGGCGGGTGCCGTCTGCGCCAAAAAGCCTGTTTATATAGCCTTTCTCTGGCACATGCACCAGCCGATCTACTGGCCGGGCGAAAACATAATGCAGACTTCCAGCAATCCTTCCTGCACAGACCACTGCAT
>JAQTZZ010000091.1 GCA_028687545.1 Candidatus Wallbacteria bacterium | reverse complement strand
GGCTGTTTGCGGAAAAGAAAGACAGTGCCACCCTTGAAGAAGTGGTTTCCATAGCTTCTGACATCATTCCAGGAGCGATCACAGATACCAGAAGATACCAGACCCTGCAGGCTCTCCTGAACTGCACCAGGAAAAGTCTGCTGCCTGAAACTGCGGATGACGCGAAAAGGCGGGAGTGGCAGGACGAAATCAGGGCGCTGGAGCGAAGCGGGATCAGGTAACTCCCCTATTTGAAGCAGATTGAAGCAGGAAAAAGCTTCCGTTTTACCACGGAATGCTTCACAATTGGCTCAGCGGAAGCGAAAGTATACAGGGGGGCAGTATGAAAAAAACCATCGTAATCGTCAGTCTGGCATTCAGTCTTGGTGTATCTCAGGCATTATCACTTGAAGGAGTCAGCGAGAACAGGGCTGTCCGTTTTTTTCACGCCTGTGCAGTTGCAAAGCAGGAGAACGCGACATACAGGATGTCTCCTGAGGCAATGCCGGCAGGCGTGAATTTTGAAGACTGCTGCGGGTTGAACCTTCCGGAAAAAGTCCGTTGCAGTATACTGAAATTAAGCGGAGAACCGGGAAATCTGCCTGCCAGATTCGACTGGCGGGAGCAGAACGGCGTAAGTGCAGTGAAGAGCCAGGGAAGCGCCATGTGCTGCTGGGCATTTTCTCTGACAGGCGCGTTCGAATCCCAGATCATGATCAATGAAAAAACAGAAGTGGATCTTTCAGAGCAGGACCTGATTTCCTGCAACAGCAATCATTACAGCTGCCAGGGGGGGTTCCTGGATGCTGCCCAGTATTTTCAGGACAAGGGAGTGGCTCTGGAAAAGGATTATCCCTATGCCGGGCATGATGCGGAATGCGTAAATACTGCAACCAGACCCTACAGGATATCCGGATGGCAGATCTTCGACAATAATCAGGAAACTTCGCCTGCTCCTGAAAAGCTCAAGCAGGCCATTGAAGAATACGGTCCAATCTGCTGCTGCATGGTCACTGACGATAACTTCAGCTTTTACAAGGGCGGCGTTTATAATCATGATGCACAGGGTAAGATCAACCATGCAGTGATTTTAGTAGGTTGGGATGACAGCATGGGCAACGGCGGCTGCTGGATCCTGAAAAACTCGCATGGAACTGACTGGGGGGACAAGGGATTCATGTACATTGAATATGGGAAATCCCGTGTGGGAACGATGCCTACCACAATAACCTATAGTGGCGCAATTGCCAGTTCTTCACTAGATCAAAATCCGGAGGTGGACCAGATGTAAAACTTTCCCTTGGATCGTAATACCCACCAATTTCAGCGGGTCATAAAACCCGCTTTTTTTTATTCATTTTTCTTCTGGAAAATTCTGGTTTGCTGGATAGATCACGCAAAATGAACACTGGCTGTTAAAGGAATAACCGCCGGTTTCGGGTGAAAGCTGGATGAAACGCCCGCGTTCATCGTCGCCCAGAATGGCTCTCAGCCTGGTGATGGTCATCCTGAAAGTGCTGCCGTCCGCCTCCAGGTCGTATTTACGCGCCCAGACTTTCTGGAATATCACACCAGGTTTGAGAACTGTTCCTGGGGAGCTTGCCAGAGCGAACAGAAGAGGCACAAGCACTCTTTTTTTGAAGAAGGCGATTTCCTTTCCGTCGATCCAGAGTTCTTTTTTGGCAAAGTCCGCAAAAAATTCATATTTGCTTTTTTGGGAGCGGAAAGGCAGAGTTTCCGGCTCTTTTACTGTTCTGCAGCCTTCTCGGCTTAACAGAGTGAACAGGTTATCCCCATTTTCGGCAGAGATTCGATCGGCAAACCATTTTAATTCAGCCATGAGCTTTTCCTGAGCCGGGAGTGGGAGTCTGGCTATGTTCAAAAGGAATTTCTGATAACATCTGTCTTTTTCGGATGTCAGATGCTGCAGCCCGGAAATCACGGATTTAAAGTAATACAGGATGGAAAGCATTTTCGGCTGGGAACTGATTTCAGCAAATTCCGATACGAGATCGAGCAGGCCGGCTGCTTCACTGATTTTACCGCGGAGCAGGAGGAACTGGGCGTAATTCTGCCTGGCCCATGTCACCCGCCAGGGATCGTCGATTTTCGGTAACATTTCCAGGGATGTCTGAAAATGGGCTTCCGCATCGTCCCAGTCGCCTGTATGGACGTAAATATCACCCAGAGAATTATGAATTACGCCCTGGATGAAACCCATGCTGTCCCTGCAGCCGTAACTCAATCCTTCCTGCTTCTCTCTGATGGCTTCCTGAATCTTTCCCTGAAGAAAAAAGATATCTCCTCTGGCGTTGCAGTCAAAGGCGTAACCGTGATAGTCCTTTATTTCCAGCCTGATGATGCTGGACCTTCTCAAGCACTCCAAGGCCTTCTCATACTCCTGAAGATCTGTGAGAAATCGAGCTTGAGTATAGACAGCATGGGCAAGCAAATACTGCACATTGAAATCACGGTAAATCCCCTCAGCTGTTGCGGCGAAATGGAGAGCCTGACGGATATCGCCGCGGAAGTACAGGAATACTCCATATTCGACGAAGAATCTGGCTTTTTCCAGTGGAGAGAGGGTGGGGCCTTCATCTGATTGGATTTCCAGATAATATTCAGAAGCTTTTGCATAATCTCCCAGGGTATTGCAGCAGGAAGCGAGTGACAGCAGAATTTCGTATCTTTCCCTGTCAGGCAGCACTTCCTCCAGCAGATCCTCAAAAGCTGTCCTGGCGTTATGCAGCATCCCTTTTTCGAAGATGGCTTTAGTTCTCAGGAATTTCCGGGCGGTCTTGCCGGAAATCAGTCCCAGCGATTCTTCTGCCAGGTCGAACTTCCTCTGAAAAACCAGCAGCTCAATTTTGGATCGCAGCAGCTCCTGCTTGCGGTTATCAAGTCCTTCATTCAAATTCCGGTCAAGCAGATGCAGAAAATTTTCCGTTTCCGCACCGAGCAGGCTTGGTTCGTTGCAAAGCCTTAAAAGCACGTCAACCGATTTCTCCGGAGCACCTGCCTCCTGATAATGATAATATGCCTCTTTTAATTCTTGAATTTCAGCCTGAGGATTTTCGAAATAGATCCCCGCGATTTTTTTGTGCAGGGAAATCTTATCCGTTTCTGAAAGACGTCTGTCAATAAATTCCTTCAGCAGATCGTGGAGGAAGACCCGGCCCAGTTGATTGTGCTCCAGCACAAAGTTGTTCAATAGTTTTTCCAGGGATTTTTTACTTTCCGCATCACAGGGTGGCAGTATTTTCTCCGGTTTGACCGGAATCCTGAATAAAGAGATCGTTTCTGCTGTCTTCTGTTCGTTTTTACTCAGTCCATTCCAGAATTTCGAGAGCAGATATTGCTCCAGTTTTTCCGAAAAATCGCCCTCCAGAAGAGATTCCAGGGAATATCCGCCTGAGATTAAAAGACTGATCAGGAGTTTGGCTGAAAAAGGATGTCCACCAGTGATTTCGAATATTTTTCTTTTCTGGTCCGGATCTAAATCCGGAAGATGATGAAATCTCAGAAGATTGTCCATTAACAGGAAAATATCTGAATCCGGAAGCCCGGCAAGTTTAATTTGGAAAATTTTCACCAGATCGAGTGGAGGAAGTTCGATCTTTTTCCTGGTGGAAATCACAAGCCTTCCGTCTGCAAATGATTCGGCCAGCCGGACCAGTTCCCTGGTGGCATCGTTTTCCACAAGATGGAAGTCGTCCAGAAAAAGGGCTAAGGATTTTTTTTCCAGAAGATTGGCCGCATCTGCAGCGGACAAAGATCTAAATTTTTTCCCGTCTCCACGTTCTCCGGCCATCCGGAGTATTTCGCTGAAGAGGTCTGTTTCTGACCAGCCGGTTTTACAGGTGATATACAGCACCCTGTCCCGGTATTTTTCCATTTTGTTGACTGAAGCGGCAAAAACCTGTGAAAGAGTGGTCTTACCGATCCCTGCCAACCCGGCGATCATGATCACTTTCTGTGTCGGGAAGAGTTCCACTAGCTCCCTGAGTTCACGTTCACGCCCGAAGAGCCTTGGAAGTCCCGGTTTGTTTGGCATGGAAGCAGTATACAATGACGAAAAACAATTTGCATCTGAAAATTGTTTTTCGCTGAATGAAGCAGGGCATCCTTAGTGAAATTCCATGGAGGAGGTTTCTCCACTTTTTTTCTGAATCTGTTGGAATTGGTCACCGGTACCGGCTGAATTGCAAAAAAACCTTTGACACTCGGCCATACCAGGCTCTACAATTTGAACACTTGTTAGAAAAATCAAGGAAAGTGAGGGTATTTGTGCCGACCATTAACCAGTTAGTCAGAAAAGGAAGAGAAGTCCTTGCCCACAAGTCGAAATCACCGGCTTTGTCGGGCAGTCCGCAGAGAAGAGGCGTCTGCGTCAAGGTCACTACCATGACCCCCAAGAAGCCTAATTCTGCTCTCAGAAAGATCGCCAGGGTCAGATTGACCAACGGGATTGAAGTGACGTGCTACATACCCGGTGTGGGACACAATCTCCAGGAAAACTCTATCGTCATGATCAGAGGCGGAAGGGTCAAGGACCTTCCAGGAGTAAGGTATCACATTATTCGTGGCTCTCTTGACTGCGCCGGAGTTACCGACAGGATGCAGAGTCGCTCCAAGTACGGAGCGAAGAGGCCTAAGAAGCAACCGGTGAAAGCGGCATAAGGAGGAATATAGATGCCACGCAGAAAGTTACATTTAAAAAGAGAAATGCCTGGTGACAGGCTTTACAAGAGCCCGATCGTCGGAAAATTCATCAACTGCCTGATGTGGGAAGGCAAGAAGACAATCGCAGAGAAGATCATGTATGGCGCAATCGACTATACCTGTGAGAAAACCAAGGAAACGGAAGACAAGTTGAAGGTTTTCAACATCGCTATGAACAATGTCATGCCCATGATCGAAGTCAAATCCAGGCGCGTCGGCGGAGCCAACTACCAGGTTCCGATCGAAGTACCTGAATACCGCAGGATCAGACTGGCAGTCCGCTGGATTATCAATGCCTCGCGCGCCAAAAAGGGCAAGTGCATGCTGGAGAAACTGGGGCAGGAATTGCTTGACGCCAGCAAGGGTGAAGGAACTGCCTTCAAGAAGAAGGAAGATACGCATAAAATGGCAGAAGCCAACAAGGCGTTTGCGCACTTCCGCTTTTAAGGAGTAAAGAGGGAACCATGGGACGCGACTGCCCAATAGAGAAAGTCAGGAACATCGGGATCATGGCCCACATCGATGCGGGAAAGACCACGACCACCGAACGCTTTCTTTATTACACCGGAAAGATCTACCGGATGGGCGAAGTGGACGAGGGAACCGCCACCATGGACTGGATGATTCAGGAGCAGGAACGGGGAATCACGATCACCTCAGCTGTCACCACCTGTATCTGGAATTCCTTTAAAATTAACATCATTGACACACCCGGACATGTTGATTTCACCGCTGAAGTCGAAAGATCACTCAGGGTGCTGGATGGAGCCATCGCGATCTTCTGCGGTGTGGCAGGAGTCCAGCCGCAGTCGGAAACCGTCTGGCGCCAGGCCAACAAGTACAAAGTACCCAGGATCGCCTTTATCAACAAACTTGACCGCACTGGAGCCGATTTTCTGAGAGCTGTAGATACGATGAGAACCCGGCTGTGCACTGATCCTCTAATTATGCAGTACCCTTATTTCGAAGATGAGCAGTTCGTGGGCGTCATCGACCTGCTGAAGCGAAAGCTGCTCCAGTTTTCTGAAGATGATGGGCATGCTGTGAGCGAGACTCCAGTGCCTGAGCACCTCTCTGAAACAGTGGAAAAATATCGTGACCGGATCGTGGAAGTCGTAGCCGGTGAAGTCGAAAGCCTGACCGAAGCCTATCTTGAAGGCAGAGAAATTGCAGTTGAGGATCTCAAACTTGGGATCAGGAAACTTACCCTGTCTCATAAAATCGTCCCAGTCTTCGGGGGGGCATCATTCAGGAACAAGGGTGTGCAACCGCTCCTCGATGCTGTAATCGATTATCTCCCATCTCCACAGGACATCGGCACAGTCGATGGAATCAACCCCAAGAACGAGGAGAAAACCTCCAGGCGTCTCGCTGACGATGAAGATTTCAGCGGGTATGTTTTCAAGGTGGTATCCGATCCTTACATGGGTAAACTTCTTTTTACCAGGATCTATTCAGGAAAAATTGAAAACGGTTCCATGATTTACGACTGCAACAGCCGGAAAAAAGAGCGCATTGCCAAGATCCTTCAAATGCATGCCAATCACAGGGAAGAACTTAAAATAGTCCACTCAGGTGAAATTGTAGGGCTGATCGGACCCAAGTTCTGTAAGACAGGGCATACGATCTGCACTGAGGGCAGGAAGATCGCATACGAGGCCATCGCCTTTCCGGAACCAGTGATTTCTGTCGCTATTGAAGCCAAAAATCAGAAGGAGCAGCAGAGACTTGAAGAGGCTCTCCAGAAATTCTGTGATGAGGATCCGACTTTCAAAAAATACGTCGATGCCGAGAGCGGACAAACATTGATCAGCGGAATGGGTGAACTGCATCTGGAAATTATTGTGGACAGGCTGTTCCGGGAATTTAAAATTCAAGGGAATGTGGGAAAACCCCAGGTTTCATATAAAGAGACCATTGTCAGCAGACAAAAGGGTGAGGCTCAGATTGAGAAGGAACTCGGCAACAAGAAACTTTTCGCTGGAGTGACTGTGGAGCTTTGGCCCAGCAAGCGTGGCGTTGGTTTTATCTTCCATTCCAATCTTACATCAGGCAACCTTTCTGAAGAATTTCTGAGTGCAATCGAAGAAGGCTGCAGGGATGCTTTAATGGTAGGCAATCTGGCCGGATTTCCTGTCATTGACACTACCGTGAAATTGCTGGGTGTTAATTACAGCGAGTCCGACTCCAATGAGATTGCCTTTAAGATGGCAGCTACACAGGCTGTTAACAATGCCATGCTTTCGGGAGATTTTATCTTGCTGGAACCAATCATGAAACTTGAAATCATTACCCCGGAAGAGTACCTCGGCGATGTGATCAATGATCTTAATTCACGCAGAGGAAAGATAGACAAGCTGGAAAAGAGTGAGAACTCCAGTGTGATTGATGGTGTAGCGCCCCTCTCTGAATTATTCGGATATACTACGGAATTGCGTTCCAGGGCGCAGGGGAGAGCTACCAACACCATGCAGTTTGGTCATTATGATGAGGTGCCCCCGAATTTTGCGAAAAACATAATAGCCCGCTATAAAGGCGAGCTCAGTTATTTTGAAGCAACCAGCTCAGGAGGTTAAGATGGCAAAGGAAAAATTTGAACGGAACAAACCGCATGTCAACGTGGGAACGATCGGCCACATTGATCACGGAAAAACGACATTGACAGCAGCGATCACGATGGTTTTAGCTCATAAAGGACTGGCG
>JAQTZZ010000090.1 GCA_028687545.1 Candidatus Wallbacteria bacterium | reverse complement strand
ATCCGGCCCTCCTGATCTGATAGTCAGATAATATTCCCCGATATAAACATCCACAGCTGTTTCCCCGTTGACGCCTGAACGGCTTCCCGCTTTTGTGGTGTTGATTTCCACCCTGAAATCCCTGTCACAGCTGTCTTTTGGGATAAAATTGAGGAAATTGTGCGCAACCAGATACTGAATCGGGTCAATAGTCTGCTCCAATGGCTTCAATGGTTTCAGACTTGTATCATAAGAAATTTTATAATAAGCAGAGATTGCCTCAGCAATAGTTTTTTCGGTGAACCTGGTATTTATTTCGCGCTGGTCTGTAATCATGCTTGCCACGTAAGGTACGACAGCGACACTGAGGATGATGATCAATGCCAGAACAATGATCAGTTCCAGCAAAGTAAAACCGGAATAATGGCCAGGGGCTGTCCTCATCCTTCACATATTAACATATCCGGTTTCCCAAAACGACCGAAGGTGTTTTGGGAAAAATTCAGAGATACCAGCATACCAATTTGCAGATAATAGTCTTTATTTTCCAATGATTCAGCCGATAAAAAACCTGAGGGCAAAAAAGAGTATGTGGTGCGGAAAAAAGACAATGTTTGCTGAAGAAATATTCATCATCAATATCTATGGTGATGGCTTTGAGAGGAAACGTCTCGAATCAGAGATCGAGCGTGGCGGCAGAATCCTGTTCCGGCTCTGCCGTAAGATCAAGCAAAGGATCGGTATATGAAAACTGCACTGGTGATATTCCTGGCGATCAATGTTTCCCTGTGTTTTGCATACAATGTTACATCTGCACAAGGCCATCTCACTCCGCTGCAGCAGCTTTCGGAAAATCTGTTTACCCAGGCTATGAGCATGTATGACAGCGAAAACGTCAAGCAGGCATTCATTCTTTATCTGAAGGCTGTAACAGTTGATGACAAGATACTGGGCAAGTCGGAAAAAGGCCTGATCAAATCGGCGATAGCCTGCCTGCAGAAGGAACTTCAGGACACCCCTCTGAATGCCGAAGACAGATACCTGCTGGCCATGGCGTATGAATCCAGCGGGGATTTTCAGAGCGCTTTTCATGAATACAAGAAAATCATCCGTAATTTTCCAGATACAAAGTTTTCAAGACTTTCCTGGGAGCAGGTAAACAGATATCTATTCGTAAAAACAATAAACTAGCGAGGTCACAACATGCAGAAAGACAAGGAAACTTTCCCCGATTTTCAGAACATGCAGGGCATCAGGGCGTACGAAGAAGGAAAGACTATGCAGGCCATCAAGTATTTCAAGCAGGCCATCTCCCTGAATCAGACTTATGTGGAAGCATATGTGAATCTGGGGGTCACTTATTCAGACAGCGGTCTGAAAGACGATGCTGTGAAAGCTTTTGAACGCGCTTATCTGCTGGACCCGAACTATATGGATACTTTCGGCCTGACTGTGACGAAGAGGGAAGAAGCGACTTCCGCTCACAAGCGGATGGCGCTGGAGTATATGAACAAGAATCAGTTTCAGGACGCCCTGATGGAGATTGAGATCGCCTGCCGGAAAAAGCCGAATTACCCGGATTATTATAATATCCGCGGAGTGATTCTGATCAAGCTCAAACGCTTCGAGGAAGCTCTGGAATCGATCAAAAAGGCTCTGGAACTGAATCCTGAGTATGATTCCGCCAAGAGCAACCTGGCCCTGATCCATTATTACCGCGGCCTGCATTACTTTGAAACTGGTCTGGAAATGGAAGCAGTCAAGGAGTGGAAACGGTCCCTGATCATTGATCCTGTCAAGAGCCTGGTGAAGCTGCATCTCAACCAGGAAAAGGACAAGATCACGATGAGGATCACCTGTCCGGGCTGCAAGGAAATGCTCAACCTGGACTGGAAATACTGCCCGTATTGCGGGAGCAAGAGAAGGCAGGACGCGACGCTGCCGGACTGATAAGCACTAACCTGGTAAAATAAAGAAAGCCATCCTCAGGGGTGGCTTTTTTGTTGGGCAGTGAATCTCGGGTCTACTCAAGGGGAGGACTTTATCCTCCCCTTGAAATCCCACCAATCAGAGGGACTGCGCCCCTCTGAACACCCCGGCGGGGAGTAAAAGAATTCTGCTTCTCTCAAGGCACGCTATCGCCATATGTTTGATAATAGAATGGATTATCTGACTAAGAAAGTTTCTGCGTCTTTACCCACGGTTTGGAGCGTCCCTCTCGACCCCACCATATCCGGGAGCGGCTAAAATAGGAAAAACCTGTTCGAAGTCAGGGTGAATCATACCTAACAAAATATGTACAATCTTTCAAAGATGGGGTCTGGTCGTTCCAAATAACTTACCCAAATTACGACCTGACCCCAGCTCTATGTGTTTACTTAGACCTGGGAAGTTTCTATCACTTTTCACCTACACGATTCAAACCCTTTCAATGGAAAACACCCTTAAAATGACAATTCCAGGGTGTTTCTAAAGAAAAGTTAATAAGTGATTGTCACTGTCTCAGGCAATGGTTGCGTGGATCCGTTGAAAACCATGGAAGGTATAGAGGTGCAGAGGTGGCCAGCGATGTAGAATTTGATGGCTGTGTTCCTCACTCCACCATTGCCTATACCAGCCGGGTCTTCAGTAATTACGTTGAATAGGGGTATTGCTCCAGATGTGGTAATCGTGCTCCTGCCACACATAAGGGCAGTCGATCCAGCAGTCGTGCTCAACGCATACACCCTGTCGCCAACTGCGCCACTGCTTCCATTTATGGATATAAACTGCTGGACGCTGTTGTTGCTCTGAGTCCCATTAGCTTTCGCTGCAGAACTAATCGCAGAGCTGGTATCTGTAACATTAATAACGAATGCGGAGTAGTAATTGGTTGATCCACTGGTCAGACTTGTGTCATACATCTTGTACCAGGTGCTTACTGTGGGGCTGGTCTCAGTAAGGATAACGGTTCCATCAGTGGCTGAGCTAGGATAGCTGCCGCTTTTTCGTACAATCACAAGGGTCATCCCACCGTTAAGGTTCCCTGGAGTTTTGCAGTACAGGTC
The DNA here is from genome assembly GCA_028687545.1 of Candidatus Wallbacteria bacterium. Taxonomy (NCBI): domain Bacteria; phylum Candidatus Walliibacteriota; species Candidatus Wallbacteria bacterium. Next base: position 4,998 of record JAQTZZ010000090.1, on the reverse strand, counting down.
GATTTCAGTGGAATCCCAGGGCAGGGCGACAAAACTAGACACAGCATTTGGAGGATTGGTGACAGTCACTGTTAAATTTGCAGTCTGTCCAGCATAGGTCGCAGTTAATACAGCGCTTCCTGTGGATGATAAAGTAAAGGTGGTTCCATTAATAGAACCTACGCTTGAGGTTGTGGACCAGGTTGGTGTGACGGTTGCTGTTGTAGAGTCATTGAAAGTGCCGGTTGCCCCTATATTGTTGAGATTGTAGCTGCCACTAAAAAGCTCCAAAGTCAGGGAGTTCTGGTTCAACGAGATTGAGGTAACTTGATGGGAATTCACGGTCAAGTCAGCAGAAGCAGTTTTCCCGTTTTCAGTGTAAGTGCAGGTTAATGTGGAAGTCCCGGCAGAAGATGGAGCAGTAAATATGCCGTTTGCTATTGAACCACCCCCATTTTTAACTGTCCAGATGCCATTATTACCTGTAGCATCACAACTTATACCAATGTGAATAGATTTACTAATCCCATTTTCAGAATAAGTGCATTCAACGGTTTCCAAGACACCTATAGAAGGAGCTGTATACTTTGTTCCGTTTGCAATTCCAAATCCCACACTGTCCAGATTTAAACTGCTTAAATTGTTTGCAGTGCTGCATTCAACAGTTATGGGATTAGTTCTCATACTTATCGCAGGAGCGCTGAGTGCAGAAGAAAAACCATCTCCAACATAATTAATTTTCTGAGATCCATCAGCATATTCAATAATCAAGTCATAGTAAAAAGTAATCCAGGAAATGAGATCAATGGTACTGTTTGGAGAACACGATTGATAATCGTTATAAAACCTTGGTTCATATGAGTTTTGTGTGTAATAAAAATCTACTAACGCTGGTGATAAAAATAAATCAGGGACAACTGCCGAGCTATTCTTAACTTCAATTGTGGCTGCCATTGAAATGAAATTAACTTTTTCTGCCTGAATCCTGAAAGTTCCATTCCCCAGCCCTTGCAGGTAGTAATTTCCATCATAGTCGGTCAGGGTCAATTGCACCAGAGTGTTACCGGCATTGTATGCCTCAACAGTTATATCTGCCTGCCTGGACAGATTATTCATCAGCACTCTGCCGCTGACAACAGTGGAAAGTGGAGCTAATGTCATGTCATTTAAAGTATGCGTCTGTGCCGCCAAGACTTCCACGGATGTGAGCCTCTGATTTGCATAACCTTGGAACATCACTTCCAGAGTATAAAAGCTCACAGGAATGTCAGAGATGAGATAGTTACCAATTACATCAGTTAGGGCAAGATATGAAGTCCCAGCAAGATAAACCATTATTCCTGAGTACTGTGTTTGCCCAGTCAAAGTCACTTTGCCTGAAAGAGATCCTGTCGCAGTCACCTGTATATTCAGCGTGGTGATCGCCATTTTTTTAACTTCCACATCAAGCTTCTGTCCAACAATAGTAGCACCGCGCCTGGCCTGGACGAAATATCTGCCTTCTGGAACGTCCTTGATTTCGAATCTTCCATCAGTGTCAGTCAGGGCTGAATAATTCTGTGAAGCAGTTTTTCCAAGCATCTTGCTCTTCACACTGGCAGCCATGCTGTTGGTAACCTGCTCTGCTGACACAACAACTCCAGCCTTCTGAGGTCCATCAAGCAGACCGCTGATGGAGCCTAAGCTGGTTGCAACCACTGCTGTACCGCCTCCACCTGATCCACCTCCAGAGCACCCGTACATCATGATCGCTGTGATAATGAGAACCGGAAAGAGAATCAGATGGCGCTTCATATTCACTCCTTGTCTTTATTGCACATTGACGTCAGGGATGGTTTTGGTTACAATCCCGTCGCACTTAACAATCACGGTATATGTACCGGCAGGGATGTCGGAAAACTCGTAATACCCGCTGCTGTCGGTCTCAGTAGCATAAGTGGTGTTCAACAAAAAGATTCCAGCTCCTGAGACAGGCAAACCCGTCTGGTCGTCCGTGACAGTACCGGATAATATTCGATTCCCGTATCTCAGAATGCCGTCTCCTTCCATATAGAACCAGTATCCATAAGCAGGTAGCATTGAAGAGAGGGTGGAGAAATTTATCGCTGAATTATTCATGAATGTACGAAAACCTTCTGGTCCTTTATCAGACGGATTCCTGTAAAATCCCATGATATACCTGACCTTCCCGGAAATTGGATGCTGATTAAAAATTGTGTCTATCACTGTTTCAGACGAATCGAGTGCTGTAGGAAGCGAAGAATCGGCGTTGATCCAGCTGCCGACCAGATTCCAGCCGGACTTCATGGTCTGCTCTCGGCTTTCATAGATCCTTGTCCCGCTGACTTCCAGAGTAGCATCGGAAATCATGTACACCCAGTATCCATGATATCCGTCCATGGTAAGCAGGTTGCTGAATTCTTTGATACCCGGCAAATTCATGTATGTCCTGAAACCCTCATTTTCCCCAGTGCCGGTATCCCTTAAGAATCCCATTACATAGTGCATACTGCTGCTGATGGCTGCGAAGATCACTTCAATGCTGCCAGAGGTCGGCTGCAAGCCGAGAGAAATCAGGTTCCAGCCGGAATAGAGTTCAATTTCATTAGATATTGCAGGGACGAGGCTTTTTGACTGCATGAGTGGAGCAATCGTCTTTGCTATGCGAGGTTGCTGGTTTGGCTGCACCGTGGGATGTGGCTGGATGGATGGAGCGCTCTGCAGTGTCTTATCTGCTGGAGCAGCATTTAACCTGATCAACCTGGCTTTGGCAGATACAGCAGAAACTGAAAAGTACAGAAACAAGATAATCAGAGCAATGGGCAGGCTGACTGCGGATTTCTTGGTACCGAATCTGAAAGAATAGATTTTTTTCCTCATAATGTTGTAACCGGCGTTTTGTTTAGCAGCTTTGGATTAGACTGGTAGAACGACGATGTGGAAGTATCATATCGTCTGTTCAAGTAAATTTCAAGTAAGTCAAAAGCAAGCTTTACTTGCACCTGGTTAAACAAAAACTGTAATACTAAGGATTAATCTTACTTGAATAGGAGAGAGAAGAGGGAAGAGTTAGATAGGCCTGGGTTGAGCTGGTCTATGGGGAGATTCTGTTTTCCACATTTTATCTACGACCGGTAATGTTTCCAGGTAACCTTAGAACTCTGGCGTAATGTACTGCTTCCGGTATTCCTTGCGGGCCTTTTCCTCAAGGTGGAAATAGGCGTTCTCAATGGCAGTCGCCACCTGCCTGGAAACACCCAGCATCAGGTTGATTTCAGAGTCAGTATAATAATTCGAAGTGGTGTCAGCAAGAAGTATCAGCCCTACAGTCTGGGTTTCCTTAAGCAGCGGGACACAGAGAAGGCTCTTGATCTCAAATCCAGGGATCAGAAGAGCTTTAAGTTCCACATCATCTGATGCGAATCCTTCAGCGACAACTGGAGTCCCCTGGGCGAAACATTTTCCAAGAGTCCCAATATTCTGCTGGATTTCCAGTTCCAGCACCCTGCTGTCAAAACCCAGTGTCGATTTCACGTCGATCCGGTCTGCGTAAGGATTGTGGATAGCGATCAATGCCACTTCAGCTTTCAGGGAATCTTTCAGGTGCTTGATCAGTGCTTCGCAGAGCTGGTCGGCATCTTTGATGGTACCGATGATCTTTCCTGTCTCATAGAGGACCACAAGCTCACGGCTGGTATTACGCAAACGTTCGCTGAGCGTGATGATGATGGCTCTGGACAAAGAACTCGACAGATGCGGGTTTGCCTTGATCAATGCATGATAATCCTGGGCGTCTATCTCGAAGCAGGAGGTAGTGCCGATTGCGTATGAAGAGGCGGAGCGTCTGCTTGCCGAATCGCTGTACATCGCCATTTCACCAAAAAAAGATCCTGCCCTGATCGTAGCCAGTGTTTTTTCCCTGTCAGATGACGGGTCAATCTGCTTTCTGATCTCGATCGCGCCCTTTTCGATGATAAAAAGGGAATTGCCAAGATCGCCTTCCTTGAAAATCCGCTGCTCTGGCTCGAAATTGCGTTCCTTGATGATCGGCAGAAATCCCTTGATTTCTTCTTCTTTCAGATTCTTAAACAGGCTGACTTCCTTGATCCGTTCCAGCATATTACAGCTCCCTTTTTTGCATTTGAAAGGATAATTCATTATAATAAAGTAGCTGTTAATAGTCAAAAACATGATAATTATTTATAGCTTATGCTTATTTTCTGCCTTCATCGTCGCGCTCAGCCTGATTCCATTCCGGATCAGGCTGGATTATGATTATCCGGGACATAATTTTCATTTTCAGATTAATTTTCTTTTTTTAGGGTATGCCTTGTCGATTGAAGATGATGCCACAATCCACAGACTTAGAATTTTTAACTATTGCAAGATTTTCCAGCAGGATGAGCAGAGTCTGGATTTGCAGTATTTTGCTGTCAGCTCGAAATTCCAGGCTTTTTACAAAAATCAGCCGTTCATCAGAGACGGGATCTATCTGATCTGGAAACTTCTCTGTCTGATTTACCAAAAGTTCAAGAACTGGGCGCTGGATCTGGATGTCAGTTATTCCACTACAGATCATATGCTGTCAGGACAGATCTGCGGATTGCTGTATTCTTTGTCCGGATTTTTCCGCCGCATTAATTTTACTCCGCATCCGGTTTTCACGGATAATCTTTTTTTCAATCTTCGCTCCCGTTTCAGACTGGAATTTAAAATCATTACGCTGCTGGATATTTTATTTTCTCTCACATTTAAAAGAGAAACATGGAAGCTGGCATGTCTCGCATGGAAGTATAGAAAATCGATTCGTTCCAGGCCCTCAAATTTCGACGAATTTCCACCGGGTTGAAGTGGAAGTCATCCCTGAACATTCCAATAAAGAGTTCTGCAGATAGGGGAAACCCGGTCTTTCCAGGATGTTGCCACAGATCCATCGCCCGATAATATATCTTATGTAACCTAGGAGGTTACATAAGATATAGGGGAGAGGAAGGACAGAAAAAAAATAAAAAACTGGAG
>JAQTZZ010000089.1 GCA_028687545.1 Candidatus Wallbacteria bacterium | reverse complement strand
CTGTTGATGATCTTGAGCGCTTCCAGCCCGACCCGCTGGAATTTTTCAACCGGATCAGCCTCAGTGAGGCCGAGCTTGGAGAGTTCATCCGGATTCAGAAGCACTGCGGCCCGGATCGAATCCTGGGTGGAATCTCCGCCGGCAGCGTATGGCCAGGCATCCAGAAAAAGCGGATGCAGGCGGATCTTCTCCCTGATCGACTCTGCAGAAACCCTTTTACCGCAATTGAGCTTGATCACATTGTCGCATCTGCCCAGGATCATCAGACTCCTGTCAGCGCGGAATTCGACCACATCGCTGGTATTGAACCAGCGCCTGCCGTTTCTGATTTCAATGGTCCGGCTGTCCAGGCCCGGATCATTGAAATACCCAAGCATCACGCTCGGGCCGCTCACGAGCAGGCAGCCGCCCTGGTCGACCATGCCTTCCAGATTGTGCAGCAGGGGGCCGCACTCTCCTGCATGGTTCAGGTAGTACCTGGATGAATAGAAAAGGTCTTCCTGAAACGGCTGGACTGATACCACTGGGCTCAGTTCGGATGTGCCGTAACCGTTGATCACTGGTATGTCGAGGTGGTGCAGCGAGACCTGCAGCTGCGGGGAAAGCCTGGCGCCGCCGGAAACGAAACAGCGCAGCCCGGGGAATGAAGCCCGGATCTGGCTTCCGATCAGGTGTGAAAGATTAAAGCCGAAAATCCGGTGTATCCATCCGATCAGGCGGTAGGCAGAGAGAAAGGTCAGATTGAATAGTATTCCTTTTTCCGCGATCTTTTTGAAAATACCCCTCTGCATTTTTTCCAGCATCAGTGGAACTGCGATGATAATGGATGGAGAGGTTCCGCGGATAATCTCTGAAAATCGCTTATGGCTGCTCGCCAGGGTCACAGATGCATTATAGGTAAGGGCGGTCAGGGCTACAGTGAGAGGAAAGGCATGATGAAGGGGAAGAATGATGGCAATATTGTCCGAAGAACCGACGTTAATGCGGTTTCCGATTCCCTCCACATTGGCTGCCAGGTTCTGGTGGCTCAGCAATATGCCTTTAGGCTCTCCGCTTGTACCTGCAGTATAAATAAGCAGAGCAGGATCCGATTCCTCGACTTCAGAGGGATATTCCCAGAGGTCGAACTCGATCAGCTGCTGGAAATTATAGGTCGTTGGTCCGGACACGACGTTTTTTGTGCGTTCAGAATCGAGCAGAATCAGGTTTTTGATTTTCCTGAGCGGTTCGCACCGGTCAAAGCATCCCTGAGCTGAACAAAGCGCCGCCACTGCTCCCGAATTTTCCAGAATATACTGCAGTCTTTCCGGCAGAATGTCCACATCCAAGGGAACCGCAATCGCTCCCAGATCGAGCACAGCCAGAAAAAACTTCAGCCACTGCCTCCTGTTTTCCGACAGGATCACCACCCTGTCACCTTTTCTGATTCCGAGCCTGTGGTAAAGAGCGCTGGCGATGTTTCCCACGCTCCTGCAGAATTCATCAGGGGATGTTTTTTCATAGACCAGCTGGCAGTTTTCAGCTCTCCTTGTTTCATAGCCCTCAATCAGGGAACCGTTCCGCTGCCTTCTGATGATTCTGGAAATCAGCAGTGACATTCCAACAGGATATTATCGTGCATAGACTATTTCAACTGATTTGAGACCGTAGATTTCCTACAGCTTTCTTTGAGGCTTGCCAAAAAACGGGAGAGGGGATATTGTATTGCCAGGCACAGACATGAATATCAATGAAAAATCATTCAGTACACCGGTGCTGATCGTCTGCCTGACACTTTTCATACTGTTAGGAAGGTTCTGCTATGTCGGCATTTTCAGCCTGAACAGCACTCTGGGCAAAGATTCGCCTGACGAATGCTATCTGGCAGAAGTCAGCGATTTCAACAGACCAGGTGTTTTCGGAGGCCAATACAGCAGAGGGGATTTTCAGATCCGTGATATCCACGGGACTCTGGTCTGGAGGAAGACATTGTCTCATCCGGGATTTTACCTTGACTGGAAGGGATTCGGCAAAATCGCCTGGGAGCCTGATTCATCCAGGGTCAGTTTTATTTACAACCAGCCCAGCCAGTTCGTGGAAAGCATCACTCTGACCATCACTTCTCCTCCTCTTACCAGAATCGAGAAAAAAAACAAGCCATGACTCTCCGCCAGAAAACTCTGCTGATCATCTCGCTGACTGCCCTGATTTTGAACTTCGGTTTACTTGCCATTTCAAAGAGAATCCTGCTGTCGCGATTCCAGAAAATAGAAAACCTGAATACACAGGTCAACGTCAAACGTGTGATTGCCGCAGCTGATGATGATGCCGCACAGCTGAGGATCACTTCTCTGGATTACTGCTGCTGGAACGATGCATATAGATTTGTGCAGGGACTTTATCCGAAATTCCCGGATCTGAACATGCTGGATTCTAATTTTCTCAGCCTGCAGATCAATTTTTTCCTCTATTTCGACAGCCGGGAAAATCTGGTGTTTTCCAAGGCCTATGACCTTGAAAACAAGATCACTGCAGAGATTCCTGCCGGACTGATCGAGACAGCCATGTCATCCAAGACTCAATTCGCGAATCTTGATCCTGACAAAACCGAATCCGGGATAATCATGCTGCCTTCAGGCCCTGTATATATCGCAATCTCTCCAGTCCTTACCAGTGAACGGAAAGGACCATGCATGGGGCATCAGGTTCTCGGCTACAGTCTTAACCAGAACCGGCTGAAAAGTCTTTCAGACAGAACTAATCTCATTCTAACGGCATTCCCATACTATTCTGCTGAAATCGGAGAATTCAAAAACATCTGTCAAGACCTCGTACAGGCAGATGAACCCTTAGCTGTGATAGGTGGAGAGAATGAAATTTTCGGTTACGGACTGATAAATGATATTTTTGGGAAACCGGCAATTCTGCTTAAAATCAGCCGTACGCGTGAAATCTACCGCATGGCATGCAACACCCTGGAATTTTTCCGGATCGGATTGATCGGTTTGCTGATTCTGACAATTTTTCTGCTGAGCTTTCTGATGAAAAAATTCATTCTGGACAGACTGGAAAATCTCAGCGCTGAATTGATGAAAATTAAAGCTGCTGGAGATCCTTCAGCCAGAGTCAGCGTCGTAAGCAGCGATGAGATTTCTGCGCTGGCAGTTGACATCAACAATTCCTTGATTTCACTCGATTCGGCAGGCCGCTCCCTGCACGAATCTGAAATCAAGTTCAGGGTGATGCAGGAAAAGCTCGCCAGAGCCGAAAAAATGGAATCCCTGGGACTTCTGGCCGGAGGCGTGGCACATGACCTTAATAACATCCTGGTGGGGCTTGTTTCATATCCGGACCTTTTACTGCATGAACTTCCGGAAGACAGTAATCTGCGTGAGCCGCTTGAAACCATTAAAAATTCAGGAAAAAGGGCCTCAGCCATTGTCCAGGACTTGCTGACTCTGGCCAGGCGCGGCACTGAGATCGGAAAAGTCTTGAATCTGAACGGGATTGTGAGGGAATGTCTGGGTTCAACATCCATGCTGGAACTTTGTGCTGCCCATCCTCAGGTCAGCCTGATCACTGAACTGGACAATGGTCTGCTCAATCAGTCCGGGTCCCAGAATCAGCTCTGGAAAGTGGTTTTCAATCTGCTCGCAAATTCTTTCGAAGCTGTTCCTGCTGGAAAGCCCGGATCAGTCAATCTCAGCACCAGGAATCAGAATCTGGACAAGCCTGTGAAAGGTTTCGAGTTGATTCCTGAAGGCGAATATGTCGTTCTGGAAGTAGTGGATAATGGAATCGGGATCCCGGAAAATGAGATGTCCAGGATTTTCGAACCGTTCTACAGCAAGAAAGTCAAGGGACGCAGCGGGACAGGTCTCGGACTGGCGGTAGTCTGGGGAGCTGTGCGTTATCACAACGGTTATATTGATCTGCAATCAACGCTTGGAGAAAGAACGATTTTCCGGATATTTTTCCCGGCCAGCCGGGAAAAAACGGAAAAAGAGGAAATCGAGTTAGTCACTGATGGAAACGGGGAAACAATTCTGGTAGTCGACGATGAACTGCAGCAGCGCCAGCTCGCTCTGAAAATGCTGGAAATGCATAACTATAAAGTGGAAACTGCGGGAAGCGGAGAAGAAGCGATCGGGTTGATCAGGAATCGTTCTTTTGACCTGATTGTGCTGGACATGAAGATGGAACCCGGTATTGACGGCCTGGACGCTTTCCGTGAAATAGTTAAAATAAAACCAGGCCAGAAAGTGGTTGTATTGAGCGGATTTTCAGAAAGCGACAGAGTCAGGGAAGTAATCAACCATGGAGCCGGTAGATTCCTCCGCAAACCATATACCGTGCACGACCTTACCTGCGCTGTCAGAGATGTGCTGAACCCGGCAAAAAATTAATTTCCTGTCACAACCGGCCTGCCTTCTTCCTGCCATTTCAGGATTCCGCCGACCATGTTGAAGGCTTCGGCAAATCCGAGCTTTTTCATGATTTCCGCAGCTTTTCCGCCGCGTACGCCGCTGCGGCAGTAAACTATGTAAGATTTCGTCTTATCCAGAGTTTCCAGTTTGGCGGAGAAATTCTGATCGTAATAATCCAGATTAACGGCATTCTGAAGATGGCTGACCTTAAATTCGTCGGTAGTGCGCACATCAAGCAGCAGTATGTTCCCTGCCGCGATTTTATCAGCTGCATCGGCTGTGGAAATTTCGGCTGCTCTGCCCGGATTTTCCGTTGTGACCACAGGATTCCCTTCGGCCTGCCACTGCAGGATCCCGCCGAGCATGTTGTAAGTTTCGGCGAAACCGGCTCCTGACATGGCATCCATGGCAGCCTTGCCTCTTTTACCGCTGCGGCAGTAAAGCACATAACTGAAATCCTTGTTCAAGGTTTTGATTTTTTCTGCGAAGTCGGCATAATAATCGATATTTACAGCGTTCTTGAGATGTCCCTGCTGGTATTCCGCAAGTGTTCTGACATCCAGCAGCATGAAATTCGAATTCTCCAGGTTGGAATCAATGATGGCTTTGGCTTCGTTTACCGTTATTTCATGGGCTGACTTGAGTTTAAGCGCTTGATAAGTGAAACCCTTCAAAATCATTCCTGCAGTGAATGACACAAGAAAGATCACAAACAGCTTTCTGGGACTAAAACTTTTCATGGAACCTCCGTAAAATGTTGTCAATTGAATTATCGTAAATATCCGCGTTGAATTTAGGGTTCAGAAGACTGCTTGTAAAATTTATAGGTCTTGTAACCACCACTCAGATTTCTGACATCTAATCCATGCTGGGAAAGGATGCGACAGGCAATATATGATCTGAGCCCGGTCTGGCAGTTGATTATGATGGGTTTTCCGGAAGGCAGTTGAGCCATTTTACTTCGAAGTTCAGGCAGCGGTATGTGGATGCTTCCGGGAATCGCTCCAGCTGAAATTTCTTCCTGGCTTCGGACATCCAGCACTATACCGCCATCCGAAATGTGCAGGTCAATTTCCTCAGGGTAAGCAACCCTGACAATACCGCGGAGCATGTTTTCCGCAGCGTATCCTGCCAGATTGACCGGATCTTTGGCTGAAGAATACGGCGGGGCGTATGAAAGTTCCAGTTCAGTCAGATCGAAAACTGTTTTTTTGAATTTGATCATGGCAGCCAGAACATCCATCCTTTTGTCGACTCCGTCGGTACCTAGGATCTGGGCTCCGAGCAGCTTTCCGTCCGCCCGGCAGAACAGGAGCTTCAGGGAAAGAGAACCGGCACCAGGATAATATCCGGCATGGGACAAGGCATGCGTGTAAACCTTAGTAAAATCAATTCCCGAATTCTTCAGACACTTCTCGTTGAGCCCGCAGGATGCCACAGTCAGTTCGAAGAATCTGGTGATGGCTGTTCCCAGCGTTCCGGAATATTTCCGTTCAGCACCGCAGATATTGTCGGCTGCGATCCGTCCCTGCCTGTTGGCAGGACCGGCCAGCGGAAGGCAGACCCTGGTTCCGTCTACCGCATTTTCGATCTCCACCGCGTCTCCTACTGCATATATGTCTGGATCAGATGTGCGGAGGAACGCATCAACCACAATTGAGTTTCTGATTCCGAGTTTAAGGCCGCAGGAGGCTGCCAGCATGGATTCCGGCACTACCCCTGCACCTACGATCACTAAGTCTACCCCGATTTGCCGACCTGATTCCAGTGTCAGCAGAAGTCCGGATCCATTCTGTTCTGCTTTCCTGATCCGGTCAGACAGACAAAGCTTGATTTTTCCTGACATCAGGTTTCTGACGATCACCGCCATTTCAGGATCAAGATTCGAGAGCACCTGGGAAGCGGTTTCCACCATGAATACCGACAATCCTGCACGCACCAGATTTTCCGCGACTTCCAGGCCAATATAGCCGCAGCCGACGATTAACGCTCTTTTCGCTCCGCAGCTGATCGCTTTCATGATTGACTGCAGGTCCGGAATGTTGCGCAGATTGTAAACAGCCGGAAGTTGATTCCCTTCAAAGGGAATCTTCAGGGATGAGGCTCCTGGTGACAGCACAAGCTGATCGTAAGGTTCCTCACTGGTCCGGTCAAGTTTCAGATCGCGGATCAGGACTGTCTTTTTCTCTCTGTGAATTTCCAGTGCTTCGTGTCTGACCCGCACAGTGACATTGAACCTGCTTCTGAAGCTTTCCGGGGTATGGATCAGGAGGTCCTGATAATCAGGAATTGCACCTGACAAATGATAGGGAAGACCGCAGTTGGCGAAAGAGATGTGCTCTCCGCGTTCGATAATGCTGATTTCAGCGGATTCGTCATTACGCCTGAGCCTTGCTGCACAACTCGCACCACCGGCAACACCGCCGATTATGATCACTTTTCTAGGCATGTATCCTCGCTTTTCAGTCTGGGCCGATTTAGAATCGACCCGCGCTTGGATGATTTTAATCGATCCTTACCGTAATGTCCTGAATTCATCCCCTCCAGTATATCAAAAAAAGATTTGGATCAACTTGAATCTCCCGGATGTATGGTAACTGTCATTTTGCACCAGGCATTGACAAGGGAATTATGTCGTTTATAATCAATTCAGAATGTAGATTAAGGATCGAGAATTTCTCAGTCTTAAGACTTTTATACCGAAAACAACACAGTATTGATTTACGAGTGGGAGATCTGAAAAAGAGGCTTTTCATGATTAAAAAATTATTTGCAGTAGCTATGCTGATCATGTCCATGACTGCAACCGCATTCTGCCAGGAACGCGGCACAGCTTTCCAGAGTATTTATGACTTTAAAATCAGCGCGATGGAGTACCTGAAATACAGGCAGTTTAATGCAAGCGGCAGTGAAAAACAGGTGATTGAGTCTCTACTTTGCTCATATCAGCAGACCGGTCTGATCGCTCTGGAAGCCACTGCTTCAGGCCAGGTGACTTTTCTGACTGCAGCTCAGTCATCATTCGCCACTTTTCCAGACAGCACACAAAGCAAATACACTGTGGAAGACAATGAACTCTGCGAAAGCATCCTGCTCTATTTTGACAAAGCCAATCTGAAAGTCTTCAACAGAAAGTATCTGGATTTCAGTACTCAAGCCGGAAAAGTCGTTTTTCAGGATAATCTGTTCCATTATTATGAAATAATATTGAAAAACCAGACAGGAGAAACTCATCGCGAAGTGCGCACAGAAATCGCGGTGGAATCAGCGCTGAATTATCCTGAGATATAAGGGTCGATTTAAAATCGACCCTTACAGATGAACTTAATCAATCTCCAAAGCAGATACCTAAATCCCGTCCAGTCATCACAGTATCGCAGTCCAATGGCACGCTTTTCATGCGTTTGGTAGCTTCCATAAGCGGCACATACTTGACAGTAGGCGGGTCCAGAGCTACCATCACGCCTGATTTGCCTTCTGCCAGCGCCCTGATCGCGGCAGAACCGAATCTCAGGGCGATCAGACGGTCGAAAGTAGTGGGAGAACCACCGCGCAGCAGATGTCCGAGCACTACAGTCCTGGTTTCCTTGCCCGTCAATTCCTGAAGTTGCTTGGCTACGATTTCACCGGCTCCTCCGAGCTTCTCGGCGCGTCCGAGTTCCTTTGAGACCACAGAGAGTTCTCCACCGATGGGCTTGGCGCCTTCTGCAACTACAACTATCGAAAAATGCCGATGCTTCTTTTCCCTTTCCAGGATTTTGTCCGCTACTTTCTGGATATTATATGGTATTTCAGGAATCAGGATCGCGTCTGCAGTCCCTGAGACGCCGGTATTGAGAGCTATCCAGCCCGCGTAACGTC
>JAQTZZ010000088.1 GCA_028687545.1 Candidatus Wallbacteria bacterium | reverse complement strand
CAGGAGATACTTCAGCCTGGAGTCAATGGAACTGATTAAGGGCTTGTATTGCAAGGAATTGAGGGCTGCTTAGGTTGACAGGAGTAGCCGATGGAAATTTACACCACTTGACGGGACGTAGCTAAATTCTCGCATTTCCCTTTTCTATGTTTATGTTTTCGTAGTATAATTTGTTCCGTTTTTCTTCGCACATTCCGATCAACCGATTATAAGTTTCATAATCTCGATCCATCAGCAGTGGGTATAAAATGCTTTTAGCTTTTTCCAGACTTTCTTCAGTATTGGTTTTGAAATCGAGCAGTCCTGAAAATGCTTTGATTGCTTCTGACCTGTCTCTTGTTATCGGTTTTTTATTTTGTATCAGATCGTTGAATAGTACCACTTCAGCAGAAGAAACTGTGAAATCTCCATACCTCCATTGTACTATAATCGGCTTGAAATCATGGGGTTTGATCAGTTTGGCATGCAGTTGGAATGAAAGCAGAATCAGCAAAAAACAGACTCTCATGAATATTATTATAAATCCTGGGGTCTTTGTTTACAAAAACTGCAGGTATTCGGGATTGTGCCCAGGATGCAGCGGCTGTAAAAAGGGGCCGAGGCCGCCCAAGGCATGAGCAGAATCGTTCACTGCTTGACAAGATCCTGAATTTACCTTTATTACCAGATATGCCTTCTGAAGGGGACACGTCGTAGCTTGGGTAAGAAAATCGGGAACGACATATCCCCATCTTTTCCCCCTGTTTAAACCACACTTAGCCGCTCCTAAATCTGGTGGGGTTGAGAGGGTCGCTCCAGACCTTGGGTAAAGAAGCAAAGACTATCTTAGTCAGCAAATCTTTTTTGTTATCAGATTTGTGGCAAAAGTGTGCCTTGAGAGGAGCAGAATCAATTTACTCCCCGCAGGGGGTTCAGGGGGCATAGCCCCCTGATTGGAGGGATTTCAAAGGGGGGAAAAATCCCCCCTTTGACTGCATTTTGAATGTCTGCTAATGGTTATGTCTTCCGATAGGGACAAGTTGTGATTTGGGCAGTATGAGGGGAACAACATGTCCCCATCTTCTTTAAAACTCGATACCATGTCCCGTCATTTCTTGCTTTAAATTCGTTATAATATTATCCGGAAGAAGGAAAAATGAATCTTGGCGATCTGTATGCAGATTATTTTGATCCGCTGACAAACTATGCGCTTTCTTTTTCCAAAGATCGGGACAAAGCTGAACAGCTGGTGGATGAAACATTTCAGAAGGCTCTCTCCAACATTCATCTTCTGGAAATCCTGCCTGAGCACAAACGGCTGTCCTGGCTGTTCAAAACCTTGAAAGACATCCGCAATGTCAGCGACGACCTTCAATCAGTGAAAGGATACACTCCTCATCAGCTTAAAGTTTATGTCTGGTAGCTGAAAAATATTTATAAAATCGCCAACACTTGACTTGTTTTGTTCGTCATATTCGTGAATGTGAAGGAATCCTGGAGCAACGGATGGACATCGCAGAAATGTTTGAAGCTTTCTCTGATCAGCTGACCTGCTATGCAACCGGCATCTCCCGCGACAGGGACCTGGCCGAAGACCTGGTATCAGAAACCTTCGGCCGCGCCCTTCGGAACCGGGAGCTTCTGCAGATGCTCCCTGATTACAAGGTAAGATCCTGGCTTTACAGAGTGCTGAAAAACATCTTCATCGACCAGAGGCGAAGAGCGGTTCTGGAAGCAGCCTTTTACGAAGACAGCGAAGCCTATGAATCTGACGGCTTTGAAAAAATGGAATACCGGCAGTTCCTGGAGATTCTGCCTGACGCTCTGCGGGAAGTGATCGTAAAGAAATACTGGCTGAACATGAACAGTTCAGAGATCGCTGAATCCCTTTCCATACCTGCTTCCACAGTCAGGTTCAGGCTCAGTCGGGCATTGGGGCTCTTGCGAAAAAACCTGGAGTGATGACTTGAAAAACTCGACTTTGGCAAATTTTCCATGTTCAAATACCCAAGACCTTGTGGGGTGGCCAGGGATAACTTTTTGGCGCACTGAGCGAAGCGAAGGAGAAAAAAAGTTGTCCCAGGACAGGACCCGCCACAAATCAATGAAAAAGCACAACATCTGGCTGCAAACCACAAAAATTTGCCAAATTTAAATAAAACATTTATCTCAAGGAGGAACTATGAAAAAAGTGATCAGAAACGTGGGTGTGCTGGACCTGAGAAGCGCCACAGAACAGTCGATCGGAGAGATCGAGCGCGTGGATAATGTGGGTGCTGTGATCTACAGCAAGGAAACCGCTCATCTGCTTACCAGGCTCAGCATCAGGAATATGGGTTCATCCATGGAAGTGCCTGCAGACTGCAAGCTGGTCACAGGCCAGCTCGAAATCAACAGTGGATATGTCGATCAGCTCAAGGAACCGCTCTCGCTCTTCATGACCGGGCAGATGATGATTAAAAACGATCTCACTGCCGATGCACTCGACAAAGGAATCAAAGCATTGCTGATCACAGGCCAGGTCTTCTGCCCTGAAAAGCTGCTGCCTACCCTGCAGTCCAAAATAGTGAGTCTCACCGGACAGATCATGTCCTATCCCGACAATGCCAAAATCATGGTCGGAAAGCTGAAGATTGACGATCATTTCCTCAATTCTCTGGATGACAATACCACGATTTTCATGACAGGCAAGCTCGATCTCACTGCCGAATTCGAGGTAGCCCTTTTTGAGCGTAAAATCGAAAAATTCCACCTGGTCGGCAAGGCGATTCTACGTGATGAATATGCTGAAATCTTCAACCGGCGGCTTCTCAGCCAGACAGCCTGCAAACTCGAAGTCCTTCCCAAGGGTTATCTCTATCTACCAGAAGAATTCAAACTGGACAATCTGAACATCAAGCGCTTCCAAAAAGCCAGTCTGTATTGCCCGTCCGGTGTAGTGATTGATGCGGGGATCACCTCTGGATCTCTCCTCTCTGCCATTTTATCGCTCAAGACAAAACATGTAGTCTGCCACAGGGAATTGAAGGAATTCATTTCTGAGCTTTGCTTCGATCCTGCTACTCTGATTTTACCTTATCAGGGCAGGCTGGTAACAGTGGAAGACGAATACCTGCTGACCAGTGAAGAACTGGAATATTCCAAGGAGATCACCACTTTCCTGGTCAGAGGAGAACTGGAGATCGACTCTGAAGTGAAACCTGAGACCATTGCCGCGAAAGTCGAATTTTTCGATAATTTCGGAGAAATCAATGCGTTCAGGCAGCAGTTCGGAGTGATTCAATCCAAGATCAGGACCAGGAAGGGTGAACTGAACTGCAAAGATAAGGATGACAAACAGGACGAAAACTCGATCGGAAATGCAGGATATCTGAAGATCTGAGAACTTCCAGCCAGGAATTGGACAAATACCGCTCCTGGAGTGATAATTTGCATAAGCCGGATAAAAAATGCATCTTTTTACAGTCAAAGGAGTGACCATGGGTTTTCTGTTCGATTTTTTCGCCCTGATCGGAATGATAATCGTGCTTCTCCTGCTTTCGCCGGTGCTGATCACAATTCTTGCACCACTCCTCGCCCTGGGAACAGTGGCGGCCGTGATCTGCGGAGTGATCGGGCTGGTGCTTTTTGTAATAATCTGTATTGGGATGGTGACTGTATTTGCCATCAAGATTTTCGTGATTTTCCTGATCGCAGCCCTGATTGTGACCTGCTTTTTAGGAGTTTCAGGTCACAGTCTGACGCTCGTGAAAGGAGACGGCCTGCAGAAGGAAGAGAACCGCGAAATCTCAGGATTCAGTTCGATTGACCTTCAGGGCATCGGTACCCTGAATATAGTCTGCCAGGTTAAGGACTCCTGCAGGATCACCACAGATTCCAACCTGCTGCCTCTGGTGGAAACCTTTGTGGAGAACGGCGGGAAACTGGTCATCCGCCAGAAAAAGGATTTCAGGCCCACTAAAGGCCTGTTAATAGATGTGACTGCTTCAAGCCTTAACAAAATAATGGTCTCAGGGGCAGGCAAGGTACAGGTTTCCGGGATTGACAGCGATTCCTTCGAAGTCGGGGTGAATGGTGCTTCCAGCCTGACAGGCGATGGAAAATGCAATACTTTCAAGCTCGCGGTTTCAGGCGCGGCCAAGATCGACCTGTCCAAGCTGAAGGCGATCAATACAACAGTGAACGCAGAAGGGGCAGCCGACATCCTGGTCTTTGCTTCGGACTGCATAAAGACCGTAGTTTCAGGTGTGGCCAGGGTTCGCGTGTATGGAGACCCCAAAAATGTGGATCGCAAAATAGACGGGCTGGGCAAGTTCGAGATCGTGAAGTAAAATCGCTTGAAAATGCTTGATTTGATGCCTGTTTTCAGGTAAAATAGGCACAGATTCAGCTGAAATTTAAATTGACCATAGGAGGAATCAGTGGAAGACCTCAAAATTTCCAAGAAAGAGTTTCTGACAATAGATTGCAGCAAGGGAACTTACCTGATACTAGGCGAAGGCCGCTATGTGCTTTTGAACGGCGAGCGGGTGAAGCTGGAATCTGTTCTGCCGGCTGAGGTCACAGGCATCCTGAATCTGTTGAGCCCGTGCTTGAGGGAACCTCTGCCAGGCACTGCGCCAATCAAAGAAGCCAGGGAAGTTAAAGAAGCGAAAATAGAGAAACTGCATCCTCAGCCGCAGAAAGCTCCGAAATCAGCGGATTTTCCGCTGAAGCATGCCATCTCCAAACCTGAAAAAGCGGATTACAGGGCTCCTGAATCCCCGGCCTCACCCAAAAAGGCGATTTGAGGAACAAGGCAAGATGAAACTGGAACAATGGGACCGCAAAGGCTGGCCTCCTTTACATGATCTGCAGCTCGAAGAGCTGAAGGATTTCACTCTGCCAGGCGGAGGAGTCAAGTGGCTGGTGTCTGACCCTGATTTTCTGGCAAGCTATTACTTTACCAAAGGTTTCACAGTGATCTTCTCTTCCTGGCACGGGCTGCGCAGGTATGACAATGCCTTCATGGATGCACTTCACAATTACATAGACGCAGGTGGGGACGTGGACGACGTGGGTGCTCTGGAAGAACTTCCATCGCTCGCTTATATTTTCCGGATCGGACAGGATCTGGTCAGAGTGGAAAAACCGGATCTTTCCTCAGAATTAGCTGCAATCAGGAACAATCTGAATGCTAAGTTCAATGATTCACAGGTTGTAGACGGCAAAATGCTGGAAGTCTGGAAGAGCAAGCTGCACAAGCAGAAGACCAAGAATCCCCGCGACCTGCTGCCTTTCCCGGGCGTCCAGGGGCTGCGGGCCGAACATGCGCATTGTGCGGCTTTTATTTCTAACATTGGCGTAGCGCTGGAAATCTCAGGCGACCGCAAGTTCCGGATTCAGAAGACCGACTCACTGGTGCTCGCCAACATCGATGGTTTCAGGATGCTGGTGTCAGTCAAAGACTCTGAATTTATTGATTAAATTTCAGTTTCACTTCTCGAACAGCAGCATCAGGGAAATCGGCTGTACAGTCACGATTTTTTCAGCAGGTTTAAAATTCTCCTGGTAAAATCCTTCCCTGTCTAATCCGATCTTGAATTTTCCGGCAGGCAGCGGAAACTCCTGCTCTTTGCGATTCGGATTGATCAGCACCACTATCTTCTTCCAGGAGTCTTTCACAGCTGCTCCGTCCAGCACATAGGCGATGCAGGGATCAGGGACTGTAAGCTTCAGATCTTCGTAGAACTTCAAATTGTGCCTGACTTCGGCAGCAGTCTTCATCCTGAATGCAGGGTGGTCTTTTCTCAGCTGGATCAGCTGCCGGTAATAATTGAACACATCCAGACTGTTCTTTTTCCAGTCCCACTTGATCTGATTGATCTCGTCAGGCAGATTATAGGAATTGTGCTCCCCTTTTTTCGTGCGCAGCATTTCTTCGCCTGAATGGATGAATGGGATCCCCTGCGAAGTCAGGATAATGGCATTGGCGAGCATGTCCATGTCCTTCATTTCGATAGTTGTGGCATTGATTCCTTCAGTCAGGATTATCCTGTCCCAGAGCGTCTGATTGTCATGGCAGCTCACGTAATTGATCGTCTCAAGCGGCGATTCGGCGAAAGTGTCGATGCTGCCCATGATCCCGACTCTGACCCTGTCCCTGAACAATCCCTCCTGCACGTAACCTGGTTTCATGTCCCAGACGCTGCCCTTGATCGCATCCCTGAAATCGTCGTTGAAAACAGAAAAACCATTTCCTTTCTGGCGTCCCTTCACAGTCTGGATGATCGGGGTATCCCCGCCTGACCAGGGTTCGCCGTAAATCAGGATCTCAGGCTTGATCTTTTTCAATTCCCGCGCAGCTATCACCATGGTCTCCAGATCGATCAGGCCCATCAGGTCAAAGCGGAATCCGTCCACCTTGTATTCAGAGACCCAGTATTTCAGGCTGTCGATCAGGAATCTGCGGCCCATCAGCGACTCGCTTCTGAACTCATTGCCGCAGCCTGAGCCGTTCCATAAGCTGCCGTCCGGTTTTCTGCGGTAGTAATAGCCGTCTGCCATGGCATTCAGCCCGAAATTCTTCTCAGGATTATTCTCGGCAGTATGATTGTAGACGACATCCATCACCACTCTAATCCCGCTTTGATGGAGATGGCTGATCATTGTCTTGACTTCACTCACCCGCTTCGAATTCCTGGTTTCTGTAGCATACCACCCGTCAGGTGAATTGAAATGCACAGGCATGTATCCCCAGTTGTAAGTGTCAGCCTGGTCGTCGTTCTCGAAATCCTGGAAAGGCATGATCTGTACCACATTCACGCCCAGTTCTTTCAAGTGGTCGGCTCCTGTAGTCAGGTTTTTATCATGAGCATGTCTCGTACCTGCTTCGGCCAGACCCAGATATTTGCCGCGCTTCTTTACTCCTGAGCAAGGGTCGATGGTGAAATCGCGGAGATGAAGCTCATAAATCACTGATTCAGAAGGGTCGAACACAGGCGAAGGTGCAATTTCAGTGGAATCAGTGAAAATAAGTCCGCGGCCGTCATGAGCCGTATTGCAGAGAGAATATGGATCGATTCCTTCCACGGTTTTCCCGTTGCGTGTGACCCTGATCTTATAGAAAACATTTGATAGCTTTTGATTCAACGAGGCTTCCCAGATTCCTTGGCTTCCCATTGTCATGGGAATTTCCCTGGCTTCTCCTGAGTCAGCCCCATCATACAGCAGCAGAGAAGCTGCGATTGCCGCAGGAGCAAACACCCTCACAGTGGTGGTGTCTCCGTTGAAGGTAACGCCAAGCGGTTTATCTGAATAATACTTTTCGCTGTCCAGAATCCCGCCAAGCCAGACAGTTACTTCTCCGGTTTTTTGTGCTACTTTCCATTCCCCGCGGTTTATGGAAGCAAGATCAGCTTCAAAGACCTGGTCGATGGTAAGTGCCAGGATCATAGCTTTGTCTTTGATTCCCAGTTCCATTTTTCTGATCTTCCGCACTGTTCCGCAGGCAGTTAACACAGGAGGATCGGACAGAAGTTCAGCTGTATCCGGCGGTCTTGAAAAGACAACGGCGATTGAGTCATCACGTTCCAGGGAAGCTCTGACGATCCTGGGGGAAAAATCCGGTTTCTGAGAATACACTTTTTGATCTCCTTGCAAGAGATAGATTTCCAGTCCAAGGTCAGGTGTATAGACCCTGTCAGGGGGATCTTTTGATTCCCACTCCCGAAGTTTAGGTAAAATCCCGATTCTCTTCCCTGCGAGTCCTTTTGTTTCCAGATCTACCGTGAAAATGAGCCCGAAAGCGTCTTTCGCATCAGAGCTCAGGTCGCTCCCTTCCTTGTTGTCTGAAGCATTCCAGAGCCAGAGTTTCCAGTCCTGATAATTCCCGTCGAATCTGTTGTAGTGGACTGTAAGGTATGCAGCACCTGCACAGGACTGGAAAATAAAAAAAGAAATGACAGCCAGTAATTTCAACATTACTTCTTCCCCGTATTTTTGGACTTGAAGATCAGATTAGGGGATTCCAGCAGGACCTTGGTATGGGGAGGGACAGACTGGGTGAGCCAGACATTCCCCCCGATTACAGCTCCGCACCCGATGACAGTTTCCCCGCCGAGTATTGTGGCTCCTGCATAAATCACCACCTCGTCCTCGATAGTTGGATGCCGTTTCCTGCCTCGGTAAAGATTGCCTTGGCTATCCACAGGAAAACTGAGGGCTCCCAAAGTCACGCCCTGGTATATCTTCACGTTCCTGCCGATCTCGGTCGTCTCACCGATCACGATTCCGGTTCCATGGTCGATAAAGAAACTCTTATCTATGGTTGAGCCCGGGTGGATATCTATCCCAGTTTCCCCGTGAGCTTGCTCTGTCATGATC
>JAQTZZ010000087.1 GCA_028687545.1 Candidatus Wallbacteria bacterium | reverse complement strand
AAAAATTCAGAATTTTTTATTGAAAAGGGGGGGGGGGGGTCTTATTATTAAATCATTACATTCTAAGGAGGGTGAGGGGGTGAAAGCTTTAGGGCGCCATATTCTTGTAGAGTTCTATGACTGCGATCGTGTCGTGATCAATGATCTGCAGTTTGTGGAAGATCACATGAAGGAAGCAGCTCGAGTGGCAGGTGCAACTATCGTAAAGAGCGTGTTTCATCTGTTCAACCCGCACGGTGTTTCCGGGGTTGTGGTGATCGCCGAGTCCCATCTGGCGATACATACATGGCCGGAATATGGTTACTGTGCTGTAGACCTTTTCACTTGCGGTGATAGTGTGGATCCCTGGATTTCCTTCGATCTGCTGAAGGAGAAATTCAAGGCGAAGAACGTGTTCACAATGGAGCTTAAGAGGGGACAGCTTGATCTGGAAAACCTCCCTCACAAGCCCGCACCCTGTTGACTCATTAGGGAGGTTATAGATTGGCTCGTGAAACTGATTTCTGGCTTGAGGAATATTACACCAGAGATTACTGCACCCATATCTGCCTGCGCGTAAAAGACATTATCTACCGGGGCGAAAGCAAGTATCAGACTCTGGATGTTGTCGACACCTTCGACTGGGGACGCGTGTTTCTCCTGGACAATGTCGTGATGACCTGCGAGAAATACGAATTCATCTATCATGAGATGATCAGCCATGTGCTGATATCGTCCCATCCGGCACCGGAGCGGGTTCTGATAATCGGTGGCGGTGACGGAGGGGCGGCGCGGGAAATTCTCAGGCACAAGGAAATCAAGCAGCTTGATCTGGTGGAAATCGATGGGAAAGTTGTGGAAGTTTCTAAGAAGTATCTGCCTGACTGCGCCTGTTCATTCGATGACCCCAGGATGAATCTGGTGATCGGTGACGGGATCGAATTCGTGAAAAACAGAAAAGACACTTACGATATCATTTTAATCGATTCCACTGACCCGATCGGCCCTGCATTAGGATTGTTCGAGGAGGAATTCTACCGCTCGATCTATCATTCTCTCAAGGACAACGGATTCTTCACTTTCCAGTCTGAGAGCCCGTTTTACTATTCAGAATTCCAGAAAGGCGTGATTGGAAAGCTGAGGAAGATTTTTCCTGTAATCAAGCCATATACCGCTACAATTCCGATGTATCCGGGATCTCTCTGGACATTCACGGTAGGCAGCAAGAAATTCGATCCGGTAGAAATCAGAAATAAAAAAGATCTTTCCAGTTTAGGATTGAAGTATTATAATTATGAAATTCATCAGGCTGCGTTCGCGCTGCCTGAGTTTGCGAAAAAAATCTTCGCTTAGGAAGGAGCGGCAGAATGGGTTCAGTTAAAAAAAAGAGAAAATCCAAAATAAACAGACACAAGAGGAAGAAGAAGAGAAGAGCTTCCAGACACAAGGTGAAGAAGTAACCTGAGCCATTTCGATTGTTCGATAAATTAGCCCGTTTTACAATTTGGTCAAGGGGGAATTAATGGATTTATTGAAACAGAAAATGACGCTGATCAAGCCCAAGGTGACTTTCATTCCTCATGAAAGCAACCCGCTTGCCGGCAGATTTGAAGTTGAACCCCTGGAAAAAGGGGTCGGCATTACAATCGGAGCCCTGATCGAGGGATTCCTTTTGAAGTTGTTCAAAAGCCACAGACCGTGTGCCTTCTGCTTCAAGCATCACAATGTCAACGATTTCTTCTCCGAAATTCCGGGAATCAAAGAAAACTGCGAGGAGATCATCACCAATCTGAAGAAAGTGAATGCCGTCATTCCCGGTGACTTATCAGAAGTGATTGCTAAGATCAAGCTTGCGGAAGGTGAAATCACTGCCGGGCATCTGGCTGGCGATGGTCTTCAGGTCACCAATCCAGCTCAACACCTTTTCACTGTCACCAAGAAGATTTCCAGTACATTCGAAGTATTGTTTGCAAACAAATCCGGTTACTACTTTGTCGACGATTTCCGCCATGATCCGGATTTTCATGAGGAGCTGACTTATTTCGACACTACTTTCACTCCAGTTCAGACTATCCTTCATCAGATAGACAATGCCCGTGTCGGGCGCAGCATTAATTATGACAAGCTGATGCTTGAAATGACTGTTTTTGAAGGATTTTCTCCACGCGATCTCTATCAGAATACAATTCAGACTCTTCAGGATCTTTTCTTCAGGATCACAGAGGTCATTCCTGAGGAAGTTTCAGAATTCTCGGTGGAGAAGATTGAGACTGAGAAGGGCGACAATAACCTGGCGATTTCGATCAATGACCTGGAACTTTCAATCCGCTGCCGCAACTGCTTGAAGCAGATCAGCATCAAGACCCTGGGCGACCTCACTGAAAAAACCGTCGATGAACTGATGGAAATCAAGAATTTCGGCAAGAAGTCCCTGGACGAACTGCGGGAAATCCTGTTCAGGTATAACTTGAAATTCAAGGGAGAAACTTGATCGGGACAAGTTTGATTAATTTCTGAAAATCAACTAAACTGAAGGGAGGTTCGAACCTCCCTTTTTTATTATTATGGAGACACCTTCAGCAAAACTTGTCTCCAGTGTGGTATTGATGGAAAATCAGAATTCAGGACTTCAGATCAAGGCATATGAGGAGCTTTTCGGGCTCATCAGTTCAATTCATTCCCTGGGGCAACTGTCAGAACTGCTGCAGCTGGTTATGAAGAGCGGTCTCAAGCTTACAGGCGGGGAAGCCGCCTCGATCATGCTCAAGAGCAAAATCGGCGATTATCTGGAATTCCATTCTTCGATCGGAGGAGCTTCCGGGTCGCTTCTCAACAAAATCAAAGTTCCCAAGGAGAGCATAGCCGGGCATGTTTATACTGCAGGCAAGCCAGTTCTGATCGAAGATGTCTGCCAGGATTCGAGATTCTGCAGCAATGTGGACCGGGTAACGAATTTCGTCACCCGCTCGATCATCTGTGTCCCGCTTGTGATCAACCGCAGCGTGATCGGAGTGATGGAAATTCTGAACAGCGAAACCGGCAGGATCTTTACCGAGAAAGATCTTGAACTGTTTATGGCTTTTGCTGATCAGGCCGCTGTTGCCATCACCAATACCAGTCTCTACGATGAAATCCTCACGGAAAAGGAACGCACCAGTTTCGTGTTCGACAACTTACCAGTTGGACTTCTGCTGCTCGATCAGGATGGAACAATCATCTCAGCGAACGGTTTTGTGAAGAGACTTTCCGGGCTTCAGAACTTCGAGGGCAGCAAAATGGAAGCGCTGGAAAACCCTCTTTTCAAGGAACTGACGGCTGTCGTGAATCAATCGGAAGGCAAGGAAAAAAATCTGAAGATCAGGATTGGGGATGAACAACACGAACTCAGATGTCTGGTCTGCAGGATGAAGAGCGAGCATTGGACCGGTACTGTATTGATCATTGAGGACGTGACGCAGCTTCTGCGGGTCAAGGAAATTGCTGCCTGGCAGGAAGTGGCCAGAAAACTTGCCCATGAACTGAAGAATCCGCTGACACCGATCCAGCTGGCCGCCCAGTATCTTGAATACATCCATCAGCGCGGCGGTGAGAATTTCGAAGAGGAACTGAGACAGCATATAGACATCATCAACAGCCAGGTCGAAAAATTGAAAAAGATGCTGACGGAATTTTCTAATTTTGCGAGATTACCTCTCCCAAAACTGATGCCGGCTGATCTCTGCCAGGTGATCAGGAACATCCTCCAGCTTTATGAAAAGAGTTATCCTGAAGTCCATTTTACAGTCACTGCGAAGAGCATACCACAGTTTCTGTTTGATGCTTCCCAGATCGAGCAGGTGTTTATCAACCTGGTGAAAAACTCTCTGGAAGCTCTTGCCGAGAATAAGGTGTCAGACCAGATAATCATGATAGAGGTAGAGTATCAGCCCGAGTCTGCTCTGGTTGTGATAAAAATAGAAAACAACGGCCCGCCGATTTCGGAAGAAGTGCGGAATAATCTGTTTAAACCATATTTTACGACTAAAAAGACCGGCAGCGGGCTGGGCCTCGCGATAGTCCAGCGGATCGTCAGCGATCATGGCGGCAGGATCACTGTGAAAAACATGGACCCTGGTGTCAGATTCAGGATCGAACTGCCCTTCAGGGAGAGATGAATTGAATTATACAGTGCTGGTAGTAGACGATGAACAGTTTATCAGGCAGATCCTGAAGGAAATCCTGGAAAAGGAGAATTTCCAGGTTACTCTTGCCGAGACCGGTGAAGCTGCATTGGATTTCCTTTCACACAATGAAGTGGATTTCATCCTGCTTGACATTCTGCTGCCTGGAATCGATGGCATGGAAGTGCTCTCCAGGCTTTCCGGAAAACTGGAACGGACGATCGTGATCATGATCTCCGGACACGGCAATTACCAGCATGCAGTCGCTGCGGTAAAAGCCGGGGCTTTTGACTTCATAGAGAAACCCTTCACGATCCCCATTCTTCTCTCGGCTCTGGAGCGGGGGAAGCGGAAGAAAACGGTTCTTTCCGCCTATCAGAAGTTCGAGAATCAGAAAGGTCTTCATTATCTGGACAATACCAGTTACAGCTATCTGATAAAAAAGACCGCGATCCAGGGTCTGAATGCCTTGATCTACGGAAAACCCGGCACTGGAAAAGATTTCATCGCCAGAAAACTTCACGAGATCGGTCATCCTGAATCCAGGCTGGTAAAGCTTGATCTGCGCTCAGCGGAAAACCTGGAAGCTCTGAGACGTCTTCTGGACAGCGGAGAGCAAGGGTGTGTCTATCTGTCCAATCTTGAAAACATTACAGGCGATCTGATCGAACGTCTTCAGAAAAGCAGTCTGACAATCTTCGCCTCCACGGCTGATTATAATTATTCTCCACCCGGAGATATGTTTCCCTGCTTTCTCTACCTGCCGCTGCTGCGAGAACTGGGCAACAGGGAAGAAATATTTTTCTACCTCCTGGAAAAATACAGCAGGCAGCTTGGAAAATCGATCCGCCTTGTTTCCGAGGAAGCGCTGGAAATATTCAGGGAATATGACTGGCCCAGAAATTTCAACGAGCTGCAGGAAGTCTGCCATCAACTGGCCAATTTCAGCGAACTGGGGATCATCCTCGCAGCGAACATGAAAAACATCATTTTTCAGAAACGTGCCGTGTCGCTTGAAGACTTTCTGGCTGAGTTCAGAAACGGGTATATCATCAATACTGTGGAGAGTCTGGACTGGAATCTGGAGCTCGCTTCCCAGAAGTTGAAAATCGACGTTCTGGAACTTTCAAAAATAATGGAGAATTATTTTCAAAAGATCAAAGAGCAATCAGGCACTTACAGTCTGGAGTTAACCAGCGACTTCGATGAGATTCAGAAAGCCCAGAATTTTGCTACAGAACTACTGCATAAAACGGGTGTTCCTGAAAATAAGATGTTCGAACTGAAACTCCTGATCGACGAACTGCTTGTAAATGCCATTGAGCATGGCTATGATGGAAAATCCGGAAAGATCTGGTTTACACTGGTGGTGAGGGAGAACAGGATCGAAGTGATTGTGACTGACGAGGGCAAGGGATTCCATTTCCAGAAAGCTGAATTGCCGAAAGACATCTTCAGCATGGGAGGCAGAGGATTGTTTCTGGCAGAGAAGATTGGCGATGAATTTCATCTTGACACTGCCCCGGGAAAAGGTACGGAAATCATTACTCAGAAGAACATCGCCAGCGTCAAAGTGATGGTGGTCGGAGAAGAGCTAAGAAGGACAATTTTTCAGGAATTGAAGGACATTTCCACCACTTTCTACAGGAATCTGGATGAAGTGCCTGAAAACTTCGAGAATATCGGCCTGGTGGCGGTTTTCGAGGAATTCGTGATCCATCAGCCTGAAAATGTCAGATTGATCAGGGAGAAACTCCCCAGGTTCAAGATCGTGATCTGCGGCGAGAAGAGCAATATCAGCCAGAGCGCCAGATATGTCTTTTTCGGAGCAGAGGATTTCTGGCCGGTAGACATTATTTCCGCCAAGCTGGAAGTCTTCCTCCACCATTATGAACGGCAGGACTCTAAAGTGGAGACTTTCAGCGAACTGAACGAATTTTACACGGTGAACAGACAGCTGCTTGAGCACAAGAATTTTCTCCTGAATTTCAGAAAACCCTCGGAATGTTTTGTCTTTTCAGGGGAACCCGGCACCGGCCGGGAGCATATGGCTGATTTTCTCTCTGTGAGAAGACCTGAATTCACCCTGGTGAAGATTGATTTTAAAAAAAATCCGCAGCAGGTGCTGGAACTTTTGGCTGGAGAGAACAGGATCCTGTTCGTAGAGAACTGTTTCCACCAGCATCCGGAATTTCAGGACCGGGTGCTGGAAGCCCTGGAAGGGGTTTTCCAGCGGAACAATCTTCTGATCTTTTCAGGCCAGTACGGCGAAGATAAACTGCCTAAATTCCTTGAATCTTCCGATTATCCCCGCTATATTTTCAAATTTCCGTCTCTCAGGCAGAGATCTGAAGATGTGCCTCTGCTCGCAAACATTTTTCTGGAGAGATTTTCCCGGACTGCCGGAACCAGGGTCAAGAACTTTGCCATGGACGCACTGGTGGCACTGCAGAACTACAGCTGGCCTGAAAACGTGGATGAGCTGATCGGCGTGGTGAGGCGCTGCCTTGAAACCATCCCGGCTAAAACCATCCAGCGGTCTGAAGTGAAGGAACTCCTCAACTACACTTCCTCCACTGTCAATCTCACGCTTTCTGAAGCCACCAGGCTTGCCGAGAGGAGTTACCTCCAGCAGGCGCTGAACAAACACGGTGGGAATGCCTATAATTTCCTGGGCCTGACCCTGGCTGACTGGCAGAGAAAACTCGCGGAGCACGGGATAAAAAGCTGAGAATCAGCAGGCTGTTAAATTTCCAAAGGAGCCCCGAGCCGATGCATGGAATTCCGACACCTCCCGGCAGCTTCTGTGGCAGGGAAGCTGATTTAGAATTTTTGAACACCATTTATCATAATCAAAAAATAGTGATTATCGCCGGCATAGGAGGCATGGGCAAGACCTCGCTGGCTGCGGCTTTCGCCGGTCTGCTGCAGCGGGAAGAAGGCTCGAAATCACTGTGGATATCCTGCAAATCAGGCTGGAATTCCGCTGACCTGATGGGTGAGATTGTACAACAGGTTTTCAACGAGACCGCTGACCAGGAATGCAAATCTGCAACTGGAATTAAACCGCAGCTGATCGTGGAACTGATCGAAAAGCACGGTTTCACCCTGTTCATAGATGATTTTCATTATCTCACGGATATAGCATCTGAAGAAATCCTGTCTCTGGGACTCAGATACTTCAGTACAGGAAAGATCATAGTAATCACCAGGGTGCGTCCTTCCCTTCCGGTGACTGACCTGGCCGAAACCGGTGAACTGATCCTCGAAGGATTGATTCAGACTGATGCTGAAAACCTGCTGAACAGGCTCTTTTCTTCTCACAGTCCTAAAAACATCAACGAAAATACCAGAAAATTGATTTTGTCAGGTTCAAAAGGTCATCCCTATTCGTTGAAATTGATGGCTGCCCTGCTGATCAATGGGAGGAGTTCTGTCGAGGCTCTGGCCGGACCTGAGTCAGCCTTCAAGGAAAAAATCGAGTTTTTTCTGCTGGAAGAACTCTGGACCAGGCTGGATGAACCAGCACAAGAAATCCTCAAGACACTTTCGCTCCTTAGGATTCCTTCAAACCCTGAATTCCTTTCAAACCTTGCACAAGACGGCATTCCTGCGCTGGAAAAATTGATTGACTGTTACTTTATCGAATCTGATCAGACCGGGAAATTGCTCCTGCACGATCTGCTGCGGGAACATATCTGCGGGAAAATGGGAAAAACCGAGCAGAAAAAGCGGCATCATTCCATTGCCATGACTTTTTCCTCTAAGAACGACCCGGAAATACTGGAACTCAGGGAAGCGTATTATCATTTCCATGAATCCGGCGAGATCAGGCAGGCTGTCGACACTATCCTGAGGCTCGGCCGCCAGATATTGTTACTGGCAGATGAAACCGAGAATTTTTATCACCTGTTGAACGACGCCCTGGCTACCTGTGAAGGATACAGGAACGAGGAGCTCATCAACACCAAGGTGGGATTTCTGATTTTCTGGTCCAAACACGAGGAGGCTGAAGCCTTAGCTGACGGGATCAAGAAAAGTGAACTCAAATCCCTGGCCCTGGGCCAGATTCGCCAGCAGCAGTATCGTTTTCCTGAAGCCATTCAATTTTACCAGGACGCTCTTCCAGGTATAAATGAGCCGGACGATCAGATCGAAATCAGAATCGACCTGGCCTTTTGCCTGAGCCAGCTCGGAAAAATTGATGAAGCCCATGAAGTGCTGGCTCAGGCGGAAAAGTTGCTCTGCCCTGCGTCATCTCCTCTTCTGCGTGGGCGGTGCGCCAAGGTGCTCGCAAATATTCATCTCAGCAGCGGGAACTGTCCCGAAGCCCTCAGGTATTTCGAAATGGCCGAAGCTATTTACAGGCGGCACAATGTCTGGATGGCTCTGGCTTCCGTACTGTACAGCACAGCCCTGATTAATTTTTCCCCGCTCAAAGACTATCAGCGGGCCTTTGCCCTGGCTGACGAATGCGAAACAAACTGCCGCAAGTCCCATAACGAAATCCGTGCTGCATTCTGCCTGAATCTCAAAGCATCGATCAAAACCGAAACTTTGAATTTCACGGAGGCACTCAGTTATCAGAATGCAGCCATAAAGTTGAGCGAGGCTAACGGCTTTTTCGACCATATGCATCACTATCTGATCAACCTGGCCACAATCCAGCTGAAATTGGAAAACCACGCCGAAGCAGCGCATACTTTACAGAAAGCCCTTCAGTACGCTGAAAAGTTCAAGGATGAAGAAACTTCCGCTACATGTCATCTACTGTTTGCAGAACTTTTACTGATTGAGGGACAGCATGGGGATGCTGCTTCCAGACTTGAAACTGCCCTGGAGATCGGAGAGAAAATCAGCTCAACTGAGTTGCTTTTCAGGTGCG
>JAQTZZ010000086.1 GCA_028687545.1 Candidatus Wallbacteria bacterium | reverse complement strand
GCCTTGGATTCGAAAAAAAATTTAACTGTTACTAAAAACCCCCCGGCAGAAGCCACCATCAGGGCGGTCTCATTCTGGGCGGTTCTTGAGTTGACGTCAACTCCTTTGGAAAGAAGCAGCCTGGCTATGTCTGTCTGCCCGTTCCGGCAGGAAGAGATGAACAGGGATTTCTGATCAATATCAGCCCCTTTGTCCAGCAGCATCTCCACAATATTTTTCAGACCTTTCCTAGCTGCAGCCGTAAGCAAGGAATTAATTTCCGGACCTTTTGCACTCCCCAGCGCGCCTGAATCGAGCATCTGCTTTGCAAGGTCGCCGAATCCTCCGTTGACCGCTTCGGCCAGCGGGAAGGCCCCGTTCTGGTTGCGAAGATTCACATCAGCACCTGAATCAAGGAGCAGTCTGGCGATTTCCGGAAAACCATCGATCACGGATTCAAGCAGAGCTGTGGTGCCGTTTTTATTCTTTGCATTCACTTCAGCCTTGCGCTCAAGCAGGAGCTTCACCACTTCCAGTCTGCCCTTTCTGGAAGCTTCTATCAGAGCAGTGGTTCCATTGGAGTTCTTCACTGAAACCAGAGCTCCTTTGTCGATCAGCAGACGGACTATGTCCCGGAAGCCATTGGCAGCCGCCTCCATCAGAGGGGTGGATCCGTTATTGTTCACTACATTCACATCCGCCCCATTCTCGAGGAGAAGTCTGACCATGGCAGAATTTCCTCTGCGGCTGGCTTCCATCAAGGCGGTCTCGTCAAAACTGTTTTTGAAGTTGACACTGGTGCCGGCAGAAATCATCTTCATGACTTCAGTCGTATTTCCCGTCCTGGCATAATCAACTATTGTTTCAGCAAAAGAGAGGATAGTGCTCAGGAATATCGAACATAAAATCAATACTTTCACGATAAATCCTTTCATCTGAACTTGAGTTAAAGGATACGATCAATCAGAGATATTATCAAGTAGAGACGTACCATGGTACGTCTCTACGAGGAAATGATCGAAATCGTTTTCCGGTTTCAGGGAGCAGCCAGGCTCGTCGTCCCGGCGATCAACCTTACTTCAACATACTGGATGTTTTCAGCTTTCGCAGGGAGCAGATAAAGTTCCAGATAATTCCAGGAGCCGCTTTTCAAATCAACCCTGGGCTTCATATCTTTTACCTGAAGCTGTTTTCTCCATTCATCGAGGTCTATGTAATCGTCAGGTCTTTTCCCCCACCGCACTCTGAAAGTGAGATCGCCGAGAGAAACATTCAAAGTATTTGCAAGCAGGAATTTCACCTTGTATCCGTTGGAAAATGCTTCAGAGCGGAGAAAATTGATCGGAAAGAATCCGTATTCAGTCTCCATCAGCTGCACTTCCCTGTTGGAAAAATTCAGTACATAGGAACCGGGTTCTTTCGTGATCCTGGACTGAGCCTTATGCAGTTCAAGGGCTTCATTGATCGACTGGATTTCGCTTGTGATGTTGAGAGCCTTGAGTTTCTGGCTCAGCTCGAAAATTTCAATCTTCCTGCCGTCGTTCTCGGTCTTGAGCGCTTCGATTTCACTTTTAAGCTGATCAACCCTGGGGTCGTTACAGCCTTCGAGAAACAGTATTGTGAAAAATAATAAGTATAAATATCTCATGCTAAGATTAAATCTAAAGTTATTGGGATTTGTCAAGTAATGCAGGAAAAGCTTGACAAATTAAATGTAATATTGTTTAGTTTTAGAAATATTATTTGATTGGGGGAAAAATGCAGAGGAAGAAAATGACGGTCGGCTTCTCAGATCTGGCTAATTTCATGAGAGCCTGCGAAAAACTCGGGGATGAGCAGACTGTGGAAATACTTCAGGAAGCATATCAGGCTGCCGGTGATGCTATCGTCGCCCAGGGCGGAAAAATCCATAAATACATCGGCGACATGATCATGTTTTCTTTTACCAATGCGGCTAAGGCTCGGAAAGCTGCCGAGGAAATCAGCCATTTCAGCAAAAAGATCGGCAGCGTGGAGATATACTTCAACACAGGTCTCGCGACCGGCGAAGTCCTGTTGGGAAAAATCGGCCATCCCTCTGCCCAGTTTGTGGACGTGATCGGCCGCACGGTCAATCATGCAGCGCTTCTGCAGATGAAGGCCAGCAAGGAAAAAACCAGACTGGAAATCTGCCCGGATACGAAGTAAACATTCCAGAAATAATCAAAAAGCCGGTGGACTTTCCGGCCTTTTTTTAATTACAGTTCAATCTTGATCGGCCATTCGATCATTCAATCTGCAGAGTTTCAAAGAAAGAGCTTTCGTCCTTGATCACTCCATCAGCTTCATGCATGTCCCGCAAGGTGAATCCTACAGTGATGTGCGGATAAAAATGAGCTGGATCGAAACTTCCCGGGGAACCCCCGTTTTCAATGAATTTTTTCTGAATCGCTGCTCTGATTTTTACCAGGGCTGGTGATTTCAACACTATGAAAAATACTGATTCCAGTTTACCTGACAGTTCCATGGCACCTTTACCGAGACAGACAACCTCAAAAGTCGCGGTCTGGATTTCCAGATCTTTTGCAATCCCGTTGATCTCAATGATGGAGATGTGTTTGCGGAGCACCTCATAATATTCTATCGGAGTGACTATAGTGATATGCGCCTCTCCCCTGCTTTTCAGAGGCAGGCCTGTACTTTCCTTCAAATCAAGGTAGAGTTTTTTGACAGGTGAAAACGGCAGATTCATGATCAGGTAAGAGTCAAAAGCGCCAGGCCCGGCATTTTCCAGAAACGGCAGATTCTCAGTTTCAAAAATTACCCGGGAAATCGTGTAACCCGTGTTCAGAACAGGATCAGGGGATTTGGCAGATAAAGCCACGCACAGAGTCGCAAGAAGCAGGATCATGATTTTTTGCATCTATACTCCCGGTAATTTGATTTGCAGCATTATATTTAAAATTGCTCCTGATTGGAAGAGAAACCGCAGCTTCGTGAATCTGTCTCGATCTCATGTTTCTGAAGGCACAAATTTAAGTGTGGCGGACTGCTAGGCCTGGAAATCAGGAAAAATAACTGCTGGAAATACCATCCGTTTTGGGCATGATGATACAATAATTGCAACGGTTGTTGAAGTAGTAACCCCCTGCTTCCGGGGAATAGCAGATGAAACGGTCGGGATTTTTCTTGTCCAAAGCAGATCTCAGTCGAGTGATCGTCATCCTGAAAGTGCTGCCGTCTGATTCGGGATCGAATTTCCGCTCCCAGATTCTCTGAAAGATCCCTTGGGGTTTGACTATTTTACCAGGATCGCTGGCAAACACTTGCAGGAGAGGCACCATTATCCTCTTCTGGAAAAATTTCACCGCCCTGCCGTTTACCAGCAGCTCCCTCTCATCGAAATCAATGAAAATTTCGAAACTGGTTTTCTGTTGGCGGGAGCTGGAAATTTCCCTGATCTCTGCATCTTTTTTCTCATCTCTGGTAAGAAGCAGCAGTCCAGGCTCCTTTTTTCCGGCAGCAGCATCAGCATACCATTTGAAATCAAGCTGAAGTTTCTCACGGGTAGGTTCAGGAAGAGCTGAGATACAATTCAGAAATAACCCGAAATCATGCTTCCGGCCATTTTCGTCTCCCTGGATTCCTTGGATGAGCGAGCGGAAAAAGTAAAGTGTCGCCGACATCCTTGGTTGCCTGGTGATTTCCGCAAAATCGGCTACCTGATCCAGATATTCACGTGCCTCATCAGTCCTCCTGCAAACCAGGAGATACTGGGCATAATTCTGCCTGGCCCAGGCTACCCTCCATGGATCATCGATCTGTCCCAGCAGTGCAAGCGAAGTCTTGAAATTGGTTTCCGCCTGTTCCTGATCTCCGATTCTTGTATAGATTGTGCCCAGAGTATTGTGGATCACACCCCTGATAAAAACCAGCGCATCCCTGCGGCTGTATTCCAGCCCCTCCTGCTCGACCCGGATTGCTTCCTGGATCTCCCCCTTCCAGAACAGTATTTCTCCCTTCAAGTTGAAACAGTAGGCCAGGCCATGATTATCTTTCAGCTCTTTTCTGATGGCAATGACAGATTCCAGTGTTTCCAGGGAAGCAGGCACTTCCTGCAGGTCGAAGTGATAATACGCCTGACTGTATAGAGCTTCCGCAATCGCATAATACGCATTATATTGCCTGTAAACGACTTCTGCTGACCTGGCCAGTTCCAGCGCTTCCCGGATTTCCCCGCGATAGTAGAGAAAAACTCCGTAATCATTATCCACCCGGGCCTGTAAAAGTGGAGAAGCTCCGGTTTCAGTTGCTTTCAACCGGTGATAGCAATTCTCTGCCTGAATATAATCACCCAGGGTATGTGAACATTCCGCCAGAACCAGGAGTGTTTCTGTTCTCTCCCTGCCCTGCTGCAGTTCAGGCAGCAGATTTTCAGCCAGAGACTTGGCCTCGTTCAGGCGGCCCATTTCGCAGAACAGCCTGGCTTCCAAAGAGCGACGTTTATCACGGTCTACTGAATTCAGCGCCTGCTTTGCCTCTTCGAACTTCCGGCGATAGATTAAAAGCGAGACCAGAGCCTGGCGTAATTCTCCGGTCCTGTATTCAGAACCGTTCAGCAGAAGAATTTCCACCTGATTCTGGACATTTTCCGTGCCTGCTCCCAGCAGCTGCTGTTCATCGCAAAGCCTAAGCAGCACATCAATTGCCCGTTCAGTCTCCCCTGCTTCCTGGTATTGATAAAATGTCTCCTTCAACTCCAGAATCTCAGCATTTTTTTTATGCTCCAGCAAAGAGGCTATCTCAAGATGCATTTCTTTCTTCTGAGTACACTCAATTTTACTGGTAAAGTGTTCCTTTAAAAGATCATGTAAAAAAATACGCCCGAACTGGTTGTGTTCAAGCAGAAAATAGTCCAGAAGCCTGCGCAGTCCCTGCCCTGATCCAGGCAGGTCTTCCGGCCTGACCGGGATCCTCAGGAGCGCAAGACGCAGGCCCAGAGCACGGGAAAAGGAGTCAAGATTCTCCCAGACTCTGGAGAGCAGAGAATTCTCCAGCTCCTTCTGATAGTCTTCGCCGGTTAACAGGGATTCCAGGGAATGGGCTCCTGAGACCAGCAGGCTGATCAGAAGCTTGATAAAAAAGGGGTGTCCGCCAGTCCGTTTGAATATCCCCTTTTTCTGCTCGCTGCTGAAATGAGGCAGATGGTGGAAAGATAGCAGCTGGTCCATCAGCAGGAAAGCATCCTGTTCTTTCAGGCCGTCAAGCTTCAACTGGAAAATGTCGATCAACTCGAGAGAGGAGAGTTCCGGTCTTTTGCGGGAAATGATCACCAGCCTGCCCTTACTGAGAATCAGACGGCATTCCCGGATCAGTTCCCTGGTCCGATCATTTTCCAGAAGATGAAAGTCATCTAAAAACAAGGCGATTGATTTTGCTTCCAGCAGTCTGGCGATTCTATCAGGAGAGAGTGGGGTCCCGCTTCTTCCACTCCGTTCCCCGGCCTGCTCCAGCAATTCGGAAAACAGATCCAGTTCTGTCCAGCCATTTCTGCAGGTAATGAACAGGACTTTATCTCTATAGTTCTCTGTTTCACTCATTGAAGCGGCAAAAGCTCTGGCCAGAGCACTTTTACCGATGCCGCCCAGACCTGCTATTATGATTACTTTCTGATCTGGAAAAGCAGACAGCAGTTCCCTGAACTCACTGTCCCTTCCGTAAAATCCACCGGAACCTGTTGGAATCATTTTAACATTATATCACACGCCCCTGGCTTCAGGCAGAATGATGCAGTATCTGCAGCGGTTGTTGAAAAAATAGCCTCCTGCTTCAGGTGAAAAGCGGATAAAACGCTCAGGGTCTGCTTTATAAAGCGCTGCTCTCAACCTGGTGATAGTCATGCGGAAGGTGCTGCCATCATTTTCGGCATCATATTCCCTTTTCCAGATAAAGGGAAAAATAGTTTGAGGCTTCAGGATTTTCCCAGGTTCTGCGGCAAATATCTGCAGAAGGGGAGCCAGAACTTTTCTCCTGAAGAAAGCAGCTTCCTTTCCATCAATGTAAAGCTCACGGCTGGAAAAATCGGCAAAAAATTCGAATTCCTGCGGACTGGAACGCAAACGCGCGATTTCCCGGATCTGGGCTTTTCTTTTACCCTCACTGGTAATCAGAGTCAGTAACTGTTCCCCAGGGTCAGGACCAAGTCGATTTGCGTACCAGTCGAACTCCCTGATAAGTTTTTCTCTGGTCTTGTTCGGAAGCAGGGCAAGGTTTTCTTGAAATAGTCTGAAATCATTTCCCCGCCCGTTTTCGTCGCCTCTGATCCCGTTCAGCAGGGACCGGAAATAATACAGTGCGGCCAGCAGTCTAGGCTGACCGGTGGACTCCGCAAATTCCGCCACCATTTTCAATTCTTCAGTTGCTTCCTCAATCCGTCCGCAGAGCAGAAGAAACTGGGCATAATTCTGTCTGCCCCAGATCGTCCTCCCAGGCTCTTCATCCTTGGAAAACAAGGTGAATGAAGTGCGGAAATGCCCCTCTGCCTGCTCGAAATCCCCGAGATGGACGTAAATCTGACCAAGTGAATTATGGAGCATACCCCTGATCACACTGAGCGGACCTTTCGCCGCATAATTCAGGCCATCCTGCTTGGCCCGGACTGCTTCCTGAAATTCCCCTCTCAGAAACAGGATTTCTCCTTTTATGTTCTGGCAGAAGGCCAGGCTATGGTAGTCTCTGAGCTCACTGCAGATCTCCACGGTAAGTTCCAGCTTCTTCCAGGCATCTTCAAGCTCCTGCAGATCAACCAGGTAGTTCACCTGATTGTAGAGTGCCTCTGAAATGAGAAATTGAGCCTTGTAACTTCGGTAAATTTTCTCCGCTGAGCTCGCCAGAGTGACGGCTTCATTCAGTCTGCCCCTGCGGGCAAGAAATACGCCGTATGTATCTTCGATTCTGGCCTGAAAAAGAGGTGAAATCCAGTTTCCGGAGCTTTTGAGCTGCTGATAACAGTCTTCCGCCTTGCTGAAATCCCCGAGAGTGATGGAATTATCCGCCAGTGTAAGCAGTATTTCGGCTTTATCCCTGCCTCCCGGAAGTTCAGGGATCAGATTTTCCATCTCAGTCATCGCCTCTCGATGCTCTCCGCATTGGCTCAAGAGTATGGCTGAAAGATATCTGAACACAAGCGGATCCTTTACTGCTGCCAAGGCCTGTTCAGCCTCCCCGAACTTCTTGTGGTAAATCAGCAGCTCTACCCTGGACTTGCATAGATCCTGCTGGCGGTATTTTCCGCTTTCCAAAAAAGAACTGATCAGGTTTAAAATGTTTTCAGCTTCAGCGCCCAGCAGTCGCAGTTCTTCGCAGAGCCTGAGCAGAATATCGACAGCCAGTTCGGTCTCACCAGCCTTGTGATACTGATTGAAAGCTTCTTTCAGCTCAGAAATTTCAGCAAACTTTTTTCCGACAAAATATTCAGCTATCCCGATACGGATCTTTTTTTTCTGCTTTTCATCAATGGTTCCGGCAATGTAGTCCTTCAGCAGATCGTGAAGATAAACACGTCCGGCTGGATCGTGTTCCAGCAGAAAATGAGCGGAAAGATTGTCCAGTGCTTTTTCAGCACCAGGCATGTCTCCGGGTTTGACCGGGATCTGCAGGAGGGCAAGTTTCCCTCCTGCCAGCCGGGTTTCTTTATCCAGATTTTCCCAGACTCTGGAAAGCAGTGAACAAGAAAGCTCAGTTAAAAAATCTTCCCCGTCCAACAAGGCTTCCAGAGAAAATCTACCGGAAATCAGCAGGCTGACCAGAAGTTTGATGGAAAGCGGATGGCCGCCGCTTCGTTCGAAGATCTTTTTTTTCTGCACATCCCCTAGCAGCGAAAAGTGGTGGAATGAGAGGAGTTGATCGATCAGGCTGAAAGAGTCATGGTCATTGAGACCGTCGAGTTTCAGCTGGAAAAGTCCGGGGGATTCAATGGATGAAAACTCAAGCCGCTTGCGGGTAATAACTACCAGCCTTCCCCTGAGGAGAATGCGGCTGCATTGCCTGATCAATTCCAAAGCAGCATCATTTTCGATCTGCTGGAAATCGTCCAGAAAAAGAGCCAGGGATTTTGTTTCCAGCAGAGTGGCGGTTTCCAAAGGGAAATCCAGACTCTTTGCTTTGTCCCTGCCTCGTTCTCCAGTCATTTCCGCAAGTTCCGAGAAAAGGTCCAATCCGCTCTCACCGTTCCTGCAGGTGAGATACAGCACTTTAAGACCAGGATCATTCTCGCTGACAGAGGCGGCGAAAGCTCTGGCCAGGGCACTTTTACCAATCCCCCCGAGGCCGGCGATCACCATCACTTTTGCGATCGGCAAAGCTGCCAGCAGCTCAGTCAGCTCCTGGTCCCGTCCGTAAAATCCCTTTGCAGTTGTGACAATCATATCCATAAGTGGCACTTGTAAAACTCATTTCTATTCAGAAACAGTATACCATGGATTTTTCAATCAGTAATCTATCCGAGTGGAGAATTGCCCTGAATAGAAATAAATGCTAACCTGATTTCATGATTTCCAGTATAAATACTACGGGATTTTTCTGTGGCAGGGAACTGGAACTGCAGGAATTAACAGGTCTGTTCCACACCCAGAAAGTATTCGTGATAGCGGGTCTGGCCGGGATCGGTAAAACAGCCCTTATCCAGGCCTTTGCGGCTTACGTCAATACTCTGGAACAATATCGTGACCGGGTCCTGTTCATTACCTGCAAAAACGGCTGGACAGGTAAAGATCTGTTCAGTGAAATAATCGAACTCTCCGGTGAAGGCGGCCAGGAACCCATCGGAACCATTGCCGGGGAATTAATCAATCTACTGGAGCGGAAATCCCTGGCCCTGTTCCTTGATGATTTCCATCAGGTGGAGGACGATGATTCCAGGGAACTGGTCAGGCAGGCCGGAACTCTCCACAAGGGAAGGCTGGTGCTGGCCACCAGGAAACGGATTGAGCTGCCTCCCATGGACATGATCGACATCTATCAGCTTAAACTTTCAGGTCTTTCGGATGAAGACACGTCCAGGATCATTGACCAGCTTCTGAAATTCCATCATCTCACAGAACTGAACACAGACCAGAAAAAGAGAATTTTTATAAAAACCGGAGGCTATCCGTTTTCCGTCAAACTTCTGATCAGCCTGCTGATTTCCGGCGGGCAGTCCCTGGAATCACTCCTGGAAGGACCTGGATTCGAGGAAAAAATCGAGCAATACCTGCTGATCAGAGTCTGGAATAACCTCGATCAGGATGAGCAGGAGATTTTCATGCGATTGAGCCTGTTGCGGATACCGGTCAGGCCTGAGGAAATCCCGGGCATTCCTGAATCAATGCGCAAAAAAACCCTGGGTAAGTTTCTGGACACCTTCCTGCTTGAACACAATCAGGTTGGACTGATTGAACTGCATAGCCTTCTCAAGGAGGATGCGGCACGCCATCTGGATGATCCCAGGAGGAGCAAGCTGCAGCTGGAGATCGCTGATTTCTTTTT
>JAQTZZ010000085.1 GCA_028687545.1 Candidatus Wallbacteria bacterium | reverse complement strand
CCCCGGAATCCGAGAAAAATCGGGAAAATATGACCAAGCACGACCCAGAGCACGGCACAGATCAGTATGATCTTATGATTCAAGGTGATGTTTGAGAGTTGGATGGTGAAGTCCTTTTCGTTGATGATGAACTGGCTGAACTTTACTGCCAGCCAGCCTTTCCCGGCATCCAGAAAAAAAACCAGCAAACCCCAGAGAATTCCCATCACCCTGAATACATTGGTGGCGCCCACATTGCCGGAGCCTTCCTGACGGATGTCCTTGCCGCTCGCCTTGAGGGTGATAATGTAAGCGAAAGGGATGCTGCCGATTATATAGTTGATGACGCACACCATGATAAACATGCCAAGTTTCATTAAAACCTCCCGAATAATTCTTTAGGCAGATTCACTTGATTGCCGCAGCTTCGGTGATCACGATCCTGCCTTCTGTCTGGGGTTTAAGCGGTGATCCGGTTTTGATGAAGTCGTTCATCGATTTACGGATCTGATTCCCCATCACTCGTTCTGTTCCATTCTTGAATTCCAGATATCCATCTCCGCCATCGGCAAGGAAAGAATTCGTCACAATCTTATAAAAGCGCTCATCAGAGAGCGGAGCACCCCCAATTTGGATGGATTTTACTTTCGGGGTCTGGTTCCTGTCGATCTGGATCTTCCCGCCGGCTATCTGGAGTATCGGCTGCTTGCGTTCATAATTTCGCTCGAATATCGCCCTGATATCTTTTCCCTGAAGCTTCATGCTGACCGTGTTGTTGTCAAAAGGGATAATCTGATAAAGATTCTCCAGGGTGATTTTACCTTTTTTCAGGCCGACCCTGATTCCACTGGAATTCGTGACGGCAAATTCTGCACCTGTTTCCCGTAGCATCACGTCACAGACCAGGTCGGCCAGGGCGAATTCCTGGTTGTTGTCGACTTCGAGATCCAGCGAAGATTCACCTATCACCTGCTGAATGATACTGTCCACCTGACGTCTGTAATTTCCGACAACCGTTGACAGCTCCCTGTCAGGCTCAATGTCGCTCACACCTACTTCAACTGTTTTATAAGAAATTCCTGAGATGTTTCCCTGATCCAGGTTGAACTCGAGCGTCACAAAAGTGCGGCCCAGGGAGATTCCGTCGACCGGCACGAACCAGATATCAGGTGAAAACGCTTCGAGTTTGAATTCCTGGTTTTCAAAGGCATTGTAGACCAGCAAGAATTTTTTTCCGGGATATTCCTGCAGGAACTTGACATTGTCAATCAGTTCCTGGCGCGTGAACTGGGTCAGCACGATCAAGGCATCTGCTTCACGTAAGGCTTCCTGAAAACGAGCCAGGGTGGATTTCAGATCAAGAAAAACCAGGCCTTCGACGTTTTTCATTAGAGTCTGCTGAGGTGTATTGGGAGGAGTTAGTCCGATCACCAGCAGTTTCCGGCCTTCCGGAGTTTCTTTCAGTATGATCTGATGCAGGTTTTCCGGACTGGACTGGTCAGAATTAAAAACATTGGAACTGTAATAAAAAGATGCTCCTTTGATCAGGTTGAAAAGCACATCTT
The DNA here is from genome assembly GCA_028687545.1 of Candidatus Wallbacteria bacterium. Lineage (NCBI taxonomy): Bacteria > Candidatus Walliibacteriota > Candidatus Wallbacteria bacterium. The sequence continues at coordinate 8,137 of JAQTZZ010000085.1, read as the reverse complement.
TACCGAAATCGAACTCACGGTTTCCCAGAGTCAGCATGTCGATCGGCAGTTTTTCCATGATCCGGGCAATCGCTTCCCCCTGAGTATAATAAGCATCAGGAGTACCGGAGAAATCGTCACCATTGTCCAGCCAGAGACATTGCTCGCTGCGGGCTAAAACTTCCTTGCGTACCGCCATTACCCGGGTACCTAAAAAAAGGACACCACCCTGCTCAAGCTCGCTGTTTTTCTGCTTAAGCGGTGAAATATGGCCTTGCAGGATACCTGTCAGAATCAAAGTAAATCTTGATTTATCGGTTTTCAAACCCTGGGCGATGAAAATTGACAGCCCGATTACAATCAGTAAAGCTAGAACTAATGTAATCTTTTTCATATTCATCCCTTGATTAATTTCAGCGCTTCAGCTCTGGCAGGGGCGTCCTTCTCAAAAATTCCTCTGATGGCCGAAGTGACTGTGATACTGCCCGGTTTTTTCACACCCCTCATCGACATGCACATGTGTTCAGCTTCTATCACGACCAGCACTCCCTGTGGTTTGAGTTTTTTCATCAGAATGTCGGCTACCTGTGAAGTCAGCCTTTCCTGGAGCTGTGGCCTGTGAGCCAGCACGTCCAGGACGCGGGCCAGTTTGGAGAGACCGGTGATCCTGCCATTTTTCGGGATGTAGGCAATATGGGCGTTGCCGTGGAAAGGCAGGAAATGATGTTCACAGATCGAATAAAGTGGGATATCCCTGATGAGTACGATCTCTTCGTGGTCTTCCTGGAAAAAAACATTCAATGCATCTTCAGGGTTCGCTTTCAGGCCCCAGAAAAATTCATCATACATCCGTGCGATCCTTGAAGGGGTGTCCTTCAGGCCTTCCCGGTCAGGATTCTCCCCTATCGCTTCCAGGATTACACGGAATGCATTCTCGATCTTCTGATGATTGTTTTTAATATTCATACAGGTGTCTGCACGTCTATGGAAGCTTCATCTTTTTTTTCGGTTTCTGGTTTGGGAACTCTTTTTTTTCCAAGCACTATCTCTTCCAGTTCATCCCTGTTGACGGTTTCGATTTCCAGAAGTCTTCTGGCTATAGTTTCCAGTTTATCCCGGTTTTTTGTCAGGATCTCCTTTGCGCACTGGTAGCATTGATTGATTATTTCATTTACTTCTTTGTCGATGAGTGTGGCCGTATTTTCAGAAAAATCTTTAATCTGGGCGATTTCTCTACCCAGAAAAATAGTTTCTTCGCGTTTTCCGAAAGTTCGTGGTCCCAGATTCGGGCTCATACCCCAGACGCAGACCATTTTATAAGCAATAGTGGTAGCTCTGGAAAGATCGTTAGATGCGCCTGTATACAGCTTTCCGAACACGATTTCCTCAGCAACGCGGCCGCCGAGACCCATTGTAATGGTTGCGAGGAAATATTCCTTTGAGTACATATGCTTGTCTTCTTCAGGAAAATGGAATGTAACGCCCAAAGCTCTTCCTCTAGGGATAATTGTTACTTTATGCACTGGATCGGAATCAGGCTGGATACAACCCACCAGGGCATGACCAGCTTCATGATAGGCTGTAACTTCCTTCTCCTGTTTATTAATGATTCGGCTTTTCATCTCAACACCCATCAGAACTTTGTCCTTGGCTTCCTCAAAATCGAGCATCTGAACCCGGGTATGATTTTTCCTGGCTGCCAGAAGCGCAGCTTCATTGGTGAGATTGGAGATATCAGCACCTGTCAGACCAGGAGTTCCGCCTGCAAGTTTTTCAAAATCAACATCGTCTCCGAGAGGCATGTTTTTAGTATGAACTTTAAAGATCTTTTCCCTGCCCTTCAGATCAGGCAGGTCCACTACAACCTCCCGGTCAAAGCGTCCTGGCCTCAATAATGCCGGGTCCAGCACATCCGGCCTGTTGGTGGCCGAGAGCAGGATCACTCCTTCCTTGCCTTCGAATCCATCCATCTCCACCAGCAGGGCGTTCAGGGTCTGCTCGCGCTCATCGTGACCTCCGCCGAGACCGGTTCCACGCTGACGTCCTACTGCGTCAATCTCGTCAATGAATATAATGCAGGGAGCATTTTTTTTGCCCTGTTCAAACAGGTCTCGTACCCGGGAAGCTCCGACACCCACGAACATTTCCACGAAATCTGAGCCTGAGATGGAAAAGAACGGGACATCCGCTTCGCCAGCTACAGCTTTGGCCAGCAAGGTTTTACCGGTTCCAGGGGGGCCGACCAGCAGTACTCCTTTAGGGATTTTACCGCCCAGACGCTGGAATTTCTGAGGATCCTTGAGAAAATCTACGACTTCCACCAGTTCGGCCTTGGCTTCATCGCAGCCAGCCACATCTGCAAAGGTGATTTTGAGCTTCTCGGTCCACATCTTGGCTCTGCTTTTACCGAAGGAAAGCGCTTTTACTCCCGCTCCGTTCATCTGCCTGATCATGTAAACCCAGATCCCGATGAACACGATCATCGGGAACCAGTTGATCAAGACTTCAGCCCACCAGTCGCGTTTCGGATCTTCCTCAGTCTTGATGTCAATAAACCCCTGCTTGGCATAATCCTGAATATCTTTGCTGACTGCGTCGAAAAGCATCAGCGGGATGAAAATCTCGTGGTTGAAATGTTCGGCATCTGTATTTTCGTTCTTGAGTTTGATTTTAATCGATTGTCCGCTGACCACGATCAATTTCACATTATTCGCCTTCAGGTCCTTGAGAAACATTGAATATGTATAATCCATCCGTTCAGGCGGAGGTATTACTCTTGTATAGAAAAGAAAGCATAAGAGCAGCAGGACAAGGTAAAAAGCCATGTTTTTGAAGGCTTTATCCATGTCGGTCTGTTTCAGGGGATTTTTCTGTTTGTCACTTTTCAAAGATCGCCCCCTCGAGCGTCAGTTCCAGCGCATTCCTGACTGCCCGGTTGTCCTTTGCCAGTCCCGGCAGCCAGAGGATCCTGTCCGCGCCGTCGGTCAAAACCGGCCAGAGTTTTCTGATGCCAGCCGGGATCTCTTTTTCCTGGAAGTACCTGGAAAGCTTTTTAGTTACACCGGAACCTGCGGGTGAGAAGGTGTCACCTGTTTTCGGCAGCCTTACTTTAAGGGGATAGGTGATCATGTCAGTTGTTTTCACATCCCGCTTAAGTCCGGTACCTCCGGATGCAATTCTTAAATTCACATTCCAGAGAGGAATAGTGATCTTTCCGTTTTTAAATTCTATATAAATATCCACCCATTTGGCAAGTTTATTTTTAATGAGTACCAGAAGCTCATCCCTGCAGTTCTCTAAAAGAACCTCCTTGCAGAGAGTTAATTGCTTGCCTGTTTCGCTGTGCAGCAGGTTTAAGATCCGGTGAATCTTTTCCTGATCCAGATACAAATAGCACCCAAAAAGTCTCCTGACAACTTCGGACTGGATGAACTCATGCTCAGCCAGCAGTCTTTTTTTGCAATAGAGCAGGTAAAAATCCTGATCGTGCACTGTAATTTCCCTGATCAGTCCATTGCACTGCCGGTCCAGGTATTGATTTAAACTCCCTGCTATCCTGCAGGTGTCGGAAAGGTGACGGACAGAACCGGAATTTACTTTAAGAAGTCTTGGAACTATCTCCCTGCGGATGAAATTCCGTTCAAATTTCAGATCATCGTTTGTATAATCTTTGAAATAACCAGTCCCATTTTCAGCTAAATAATCCAGAATCCTTTTTTTGCTGATAGTGAGAATCGGACGCCAGATTCTTCCGCCTCTGACAGCCATTCCGGAAAAGCCATTATTCCCGCAGCCACGGATCAGATGCAGGAGCAGCGTCTCTGCCTGATCATCCTGATTGTGGCCAAGCACAAGAAGATCGGCTGAAGTTTTGTCCATTGTGCTGTTTAAAAATTTGTAACGCATTTCTCTGGCCGCCATTTCAAGGGAAATCTTTTTAGCCAGCGCGGTTTTTCTCACATCTCCCCTGCCGGTTATCAGCTTCAAACCGTGGGACAGTGCGAAGGCTTTTACGAATTTTTCCTCCTCTTTACTGTCTGTCCGCAACTGATGATTAAAGTAAGCCAGGATCACACTGAACTTCGGGTATTTTTCCAGCAGATCAAGAAAGTAATGAGCCAGAAACACCGAGTCAGGACCACCTGAGAAGGCAAGGAGGAAGCGAGAGCCGGTAGCAGGTTGTGAGTCACCAGGCAGGCAGATTTGGCTGAAAAGCTGATTCCGCACATTAAACACAGCTATTCTTCCTCGATCTTCGCAGACAGCACCATCAAAACGAAGAAAAAGAGCTGCCAGAGCAATACCAGACGCCAGGGTTCGCGGATGAATCTCCACAGCCATTCCAAACCACAGATTCTCAAGAATTTAGGTGCACGGTTGACCACTCCGGAATGCACGTTGAAAGCGCCGCCGACACCGATCGCCAGTCTGGTTTCCAGCTGAGGCAGATTCCTGTGTATCCACAGTTCCTGCTTGGGCATCCCCATGGCGACAAAAAGGAAATCAGGTTTCAGGCTGTTGATTTCATGGATGACCTTGCTTTCGTCATCCGAATTCAGGTAGCCGTTGTGGCTTCCGCAGATTTTCAGCCCTGGATGGCTGGCTGATACTTTTTTCTTAAGTTCTGAGATCACTTCGTCGGTGGAGCCCAGAAAATAAACCGATTTTTCCTCTGATTCCGCTTTTTTCAACAGCGACAGCATAAAGTCGACTCCTGTGATACGCTGCCCGAGCGAACAGTCCAGTACATCTGAAGCCCAGATTACACCTGCGCCGTCCGGAATGTTGTAACTGGCGCTGGAAAGCGCTTCCCTGAACTCGGCGTTGTGTTCCGCGATCACAAAGGCGATCGCGTTGGGTGTAGTAATGAATATTTTTTCATCCCTGCAGAGCGCCAGTTCGATTTCCGAGAGAAGTTCCTCCCTGGTGAGATTATCCATTGCCACGCCGAGGAGCGTGGGTTTGCGGATTTTAACGTGTTTTTCACGTTCTTCCATCTTGATTGTAAGGATGAAGATCAGGGTCAGCACCGAGATTGTGGATACCAGCATCAGCAACACCTTGACGCTGATGCTCGCATGCCCGAGCAGGGTGAAACATACTATCGCCAGATAAAGAAAGATAAAGTATGTACTGATGATGGCACGTCTGTGGGTAAAGCGCCAGATGATCCGGTAACTGGAACTTTTTTTGATTTCATTGATGTTTTCGCGCAGATAGAAGTAAAAAATGAAGGAAATGATGAAAAAGATCGGCAGGATCACAAAGAATGAGGGGAAAATCATAGTTACGAAAGCCACTCTCTTGGTGACGCCTGTGATGGTCATAATGCCGGCCAGAAAACCAATGAAGGAGATCTGGAGGGAGTCGACCCGCGGTTTTTTCAGGATGAACAGTATGAAATGCCAGGTGGCAATGCCGGACAACACAAGAGAAAGGCTTTTAGCGAAGAATAAGGGTGTGGACTGGGTGCTTGAGATAATGAACAGGATTGCAGGATAAATAATCAGAATCCCGGGAACCATGCCCGGCAGATGAGAAAGGAACTTGAATATCCGGACCAGCAGGAACAGCCAGATGATGGTGAGGATGGGAGACAGAAAGTTAAGGTAGATGAATCGGCCGCCGAATTGGATGAAGCTGATCCGGAAATCAGCCAGATATGCAAGATAGAAAATCGAAAGTTCGAGCAGCAGGCTGATTTTCCGAGGAAGCTTCTTTAAGGACAGCCTCAGGAAAACAAGATAAAGCAGGGCCACTCCCGCCAGTTCGATCCAGGGTCCCCCCCTGCGGAAGGCGATTGCCATTATCAGCACTGGAAGATAGATGGCAAATTCGCGGTATCTGAAACCTGTGAACAGAAAATGACAGATTCCGGTCAGGAAGAAGGCAGTGAAATAAATCAGCAGATAGGATTCGTTCAAGCTGCAGCCAGAGCCTTTATTAAAATGTCTACCCAAGATATAGGGTTAAAAAACATTTTGCAAGAAGTCAGGTAAAACGATGATTGCATTGAAGCACATTCCACTAGGTTTCCGGAACTTTATCTGAGGCTCAAGGAATCAGGTTAGCCGGAAATGGCGCTGTTTGAGGTGTTGGCCAGGGGTGGAGTTTGTTCGGCGCAAGATGCTTCCAGCGAAAATTCCGTACAGGCATTTGCAGGCTCGAGGCAGTATGTCACAAGTACCGCTTTTTTTACCGTACCGCCGAAATATTCCAGATTGAATTCCCAGGAACTTCCTGACCGTTCCACGACTCTGGAGGTGGAATCTCCAATCAGGATCAGCCTGGACTGATAAGCGGAGCTGGAGCTGAACTTCAGATTCAGTGCACCCGGCATGGAGGTTTCGATCTCAACATAATTCTGACCGAAATATCCAGGAGTGTTTGTATTGATCACTTCATTCACAGGGCGGGAAATGTTGATTTTTTTCTGGATCGTGAGGTCCGGATAGCGAAGGCCGTCACGGAATTTTTCTTTTTTCAGATAAAGCGCCACCGAATAATCGCCATAAGTTGCTGAAAGATCGCTTAATGTGGCCTTGATAGCCTGCACCTGGTCCAGGCTTTTCTGATAATTTTCCCAGAGTGTCCTGATGATCGTTGGGTTGAATTTTTCGGACAGGAACAGCGGGAAGACCACAAAACTGTAGCTGCGGGAAGTGATTTCCAGATAAGGAGCCTTGAAGGGTGAGTCATCGCATTTTAAAAAACCCAGATAATCGTTGACTTCGTCGAAAACAAAGTCTTCGGCCCAGGTGGAAGTGGATTCTGACAGGCAGTTCGTGGCTCCGGCCGGGCCCTTGGCCAGGCCGTACATGAACTGGCAGGCATGCATGAACTCATGGGCTGCAGTCACTTTCAGGCTGCCGGTTTCCCTGACGCAATCGTCGTTCTGAAAATATCGTGAACCCTTAAAGTCGTTGTCGATCTCGATATAGGATTCAGTCGGTTTTCCGGAGACGTCATCCACTTTGGTAGCACCGTATTCTCCATCGCCCAGATCCTTGAGATAAACCTGATACGGAAATCTGGGAGCCTTAAGACACAGGGTACAGGTTTCCTCCTGAAATGCCTTTTCCAGGAAAGCTCCTGTGTTTATCACAAATTCAGGATGTCTGATACCATCTATCCCTACAGCCAGTAGCTCAGGGTTGGCCACTGCGTCTTTGCCTGTCTTCGTGTAATGCACAGTAAAATGGGCTGTTTTATACTCTCCAGTTTCCTCTGTCCCGCCAGAGCGGTTCCTGAGCGAATACAGATTATCTCTGGAATATTTCAGGATGTCTTTCTGCACTTCAGGGTACAGCATGTTCCAGGACTTGGAGAGCTCCAGGAAAAACCCGGTGATAGATCCCTGTCTGATTTCGCGGCAGTAACACCTGTCCGCATCCCCATAAATAGATCTGACAGTCAATAGCAGAAGTTTCTGTTCTTCCCTGGGAAGAAATTTAGGGATCCCCTTGAATTTAATGTTAGTCTGCAGGTTATTCAGGTATTTCACCTTGCTTGGTCTGTCGGTCAGATATGAATTGAGCACAGCTGATTTCAGGTTCTCCAGGATTGGTTTCAGAAAGTCCCCGACCTGATGGGTAGAGATGTATTCCTGGAATTCAGAGAAAGTCTGATCATTTTCAACTATTGTCCGGCAGATTTTTACGATCTGGGATTCCATGATTGCTGACAGGTCAGTCTGGACTTCATGCCTGACATTGCAGTCTTCGTTCTGTTTCAGAGTGTCTATAGCTGCCAGAGTCTGGCGGTAGACTCTGGAAAAGTTATAGAGGTCGTCTGAAATATTCTGAGCTGACAAAGTATTAAAAAAAAGGAATAAAGTTAACAAAATTATGAAATACTGAGATACTCGCATACGCCACCCCTCTTACGAAACTTGTCCACTTAACTCTATATACTCCAACCACACAAGGGCTGTCCAGGCCATGAAGGTCTTATTACAGCCTTATACTCTTTTTTATTATACCCGGGAGGTTCGGTCTGCGCAAGGACTTTTTCCATCACCGCCCTCTGTGAAAGCCCGTGGATAAACCTTGTGTTATTCACGCTTTTCTGTTATCCTGAATTACTGATCCGGATATTTTCCTGAGGCGGGATGATTTTAAAAAGACTCAGCTGTTTCTTTTTCTGTCTCATGATTTTT